>JAFGQX010000011.1 GCA_016935455.1 Microcaldota archaeon | reverse complement strand
TGTTAGTGTTCTGAAGAAGCCTATCCAGTCATTCTCTTCAATCTTATTTGAGTAAAATAATAACTCAGAAAATGAACCTTCTTCTTGAAAATCCTTTTCATTAAACTCTGAACACATGCAGTAGTCCGATTTTTCCATAATATTATTGGATATTTTTGGATAAATAAAACTTTTCAGAAAAAAACCTTTAAAAAACAAATTAATTATAAATATTTATTGTGAAAATAAAATTATGGTTAAATTCAAGATAGATGAGACAGACAAGCACATCCTTTATCTTTTGGATACAAATGCAAGGACCCCAACCTCAAAGATATCCAGACTTGTCAGGCTTTCAAAACCTGCCGTGGAGAGAAGGATAGAAAAGATGGTTTCAGAAGGAGTTATAACAAAATTTCAGTTGATTACAAATCCCATACTTCTGGGTTACGAGCACTTTAAGGTTTACATTCAGCTCCAGAATGCGGACGAGGAAACTGAGAGGCAGATGGTGGATTATCTTAAAAAACAAAATTCTTTCTGGATTGTCTCTTGCAGGGGGAGGTGGGATTTCATATTCAGCATGCATGCAAAAGACGTCAGGGAATTTGGAGAGCTCTTCAGGAAGTTTATGGACAGGTTTAGCCAGTATGTGCTGGGCAGGACCATTAACATACTGGAGATAGCCCCTCTTTTCAACAGGTCATATCTCTGGCCAGGCAAGAAAAGGGTTGAGATAAAATATGGAGGAGAACCAACGAGCATAAAGGTTGATGAGCTGGACCATAAGATACTTTCTTCTCTTGGAAAAAACTGCAGGAAGAAAATAGTAAATATCTCTGAAGAAGTGGGTATCTCAGCCGAGGCGGTGAGGGTTCGGATGAAGAAACTTGAGAAAAAAGGAATTATACAGGCCTACAGAATTGGACTTGACCTTGAGAAAATAGGTTATGAAAATTACCTTATTGCCTTCAAATTCAGGAATCTTGACTCAAAGGTCTGGAAAGAGGTAGTTTCCTTTGCAAACAAGAACGACAACATCATCTATCTTCCGAAAACTGTTGGGAGCCATGATTTGGATGTGGAAATAGAGGTTGAAAATTCCAAGGAAATGGACCAGTTCATAAGGGAATTTAGAAACAGATTTGGGAACGTGCTACATAGTTTTGAGAGTGCACAGATAATAAAAGAGCATAAACTGGAATATTATCACTGAGTTTCTCTGCTAATCAGCAATCAAAGTACCTGAAAAAGATAATAAAGAAAAACTGCAGCGCAACCAACAGCCATTGCAACATTTATTATTAATTTATTACGTTCACTTTTTTCCCTATATTCTTGGTATTCTCTTTCGCTTTCTGTTTTTTGTGTTTCTACTACTTCTTGTCTGGTTTTAGATTCAGAAGTAGGACTTAATGATCTATGATCCGGTTTATCAGGCCCAACCATATCATAGATTTCATCAACTTCACTATTGAGGACATCAAATTTGTGAGCAAAATTTTTGATACCCCAAAGTGTAGCCTCATCCTCACTAATCAACAATGCAACTGCGTGCTTCGCTAATTCACAGGCCTTTGAATTACTAATATTATTATCACGGATTAGGGTTTTCGCGTCACATTCTTTAGAGTAACTGTTTTCAACAACAGATAAATACATCTTCCTGACTAATGTTTCTTCAACAGGAGTAAGTGAAACTTGTTTTCCTTTATACTGAATACGCTCAGACAAAGGCTTTGAATTAATTTTGGGTGTTGTCCTTCGATTACCCGAAGAAACACGTTTTTGGGTGTAAGAATTCATAGTATTTGATGGATTGAAAAATATTTTATACCTATGCAAAATTAGTTTAATCAGCCATTTTCAATAAGCACCTGAACATTCTGAAGCTTTTCTCACCCAACTTATTTCTTATTGACAAATACTTTAGCCCCTCATTTTCCTGAATTCCTTTACAAAAAAATACGCCATAATCGTCCCCGCAGCTATCATCACACAGAGTGCATATACCCAAGGCATACTGATAAGCCCTGCTGTTGCCGGTGCCATTCCTGGGACTTCCGGACTTGAGAATAAAACAGAAGTAATTGTCACATCCCAAATTCCGTGCAGTATCATACATGGAATGATATTTTTGGAAAGGTAATAACAGTATGAAACCGGAAATGCAAGGGCGACAGTTACTAAAATGCCCAGAATTGTAAGTATAATCGGGTCACCAATTCCAGCTGCGCTGTAAGACAGGTAATATGAAGGAATATGCCACATGCCCCATATAATTCCGACCAGCAGTGTTGCCTGAATTTTCCCCAGCTTAGGAGTTAATGTAGGTAGTAGATAACCCCTCCATCCATACTCCTCCCCGAACATTGAAGGCATTATTGCGACCACAGTAAACAGATACGAAATTATAAACGGCAGCTGCAGTCTTCCTGCAAGTTCATCGGCATTAAACTGCCCCAATCCGCTTAGAATGCTTAGGAAAATCATCAGCAGCGCAATAAGGAAAGGGTATGTTACTCCGAATAAAAGCGATTTGGGGGTGATTTTGTTTGTGATTTGTTTTATCTGAATTTCAATTGGATCTTTTTGGAGAAAATAAAATATCACTGCTAATATAGCGGGCACATACATATACAAAGAAATGAATTCTGCCGGCAGCATGCCGGTGAATATTACGGCCTGCACTGCCCAGCTAAGCAAAAGAACTGAGACTATATACCAGATGGCCACTTTCAAGGAAGATTTTTTTGCCATGTTTTGGATTCTACTGTAATATTTAATTATACTTATGCCTTTATTCTCCGTTTATTCTTCTTTTAAAAAATCAGCAACCTCTTTATTGTCATAACCTTCCGCGAGCTTAAGAGCCGTCATTCCGTCGCTGTCGCAAATATTCTTGTCAGCTCCGTGTTCAATAAGCACCCGGGCATTCTGAAGTCTTCCTGCCCTTGCAGCCACGTGAAGTGCATTTCTCCCCCTGTAATTAACTGCCTTTAAATCAGCTCCCTTTTCAATAAGGAATTCCAAAATTTCTCTGTTGTTTTCGCCCCTTGCAGCCATAATCAGGAGAGTGTTGTCTCTTTCATCCCTTGAATCAATATCCGCACCTTTGACCAGCCTCTTAAGTTCTTCAATATTTTTAGTCCTCACAGCCTCAAAAAGCCGTTTATTAACTACATTTTTATCTTGAAATCCTTTTGTCTTTCCTTTCCTGGCCTTTTTTCTCATTTTCATTTAACCATCAAAATATTTAGGAATCCAAATTTATTTTAATTCATCACAGTCCAAAACTTACAGATATCCATCCTCCAATATAATTTGTAAGGGAAATTACCAGTACTGCAATTAAAACATGTTCTGCAATGGGATACCATGGGCTTTTTTTCTGCTGGTTTGAGATATAATATGTGAAAAAAGCAAGCGCAAGCAGTCCCCATGCAACATTAATTATAATTGCGTCTGCAAGAGGGAAAATAAGAATTGGAATAAGAAAAGTCAGTGCAAAAAAGAACTTTACAAGGAATGTCGAGATTGTTGACTCCCATATTGACTGCAAGGATTTTTTCTTTGACTCTTCTGAGATGTGTATCCCCATTGCATCAGAAAGAGAATCTGCTATTGCTATTGTAAGAATGCCCCCCATAACAACAGCCTGTGAATGTGTCCCGGAATTCAGCCCGACCATTAATCCCAAAGTAGTTATTATCCCGGATGTAACCCCAAATCCTATTCCAGTCTTAAACGATTCTTTCATCAGAAGTAGAACGAAGGTAATCTAATTAAACTTTTTTGAAAATTAAAAAATAAAAAATTAAGATTTATTTCTTTGTTGCGAAATAAATCATATACAAGGCTGACAGACCGACCAAGATATATATGATCTGCGCCAAAATAGGTATTGACCCAAAGAGCAACTGAACCAAATCCATGTTCAGAAGTCCTACCAGACCCCAGTTCAAGCCACCAATAATGACGAGAGCCAAGGCAATCCAATCCAAAGTTTTCATTTCCATCTTTCTCATCCTCCTGTTTTTTTGGTTTTACCTCTAAGTTAATCTTTTTAAAGATTGCTTAACTGCTATTCGTCTCTTAACGAACTGCCCAGCCGCTTATTTAAGCACCTTTCCAGTTTCCATATACCATAAATACAGGTCCAGCCGCCCCAAATCAATATTTGATTTACGGGCTAGATTTTCAAGAATTTCTTCTATCTCCAAATATTTTTTCCTTGTAAGTGTTTTGGTTTTTTTATGCAATCCGAATCTTGCAAGAAGGTCAATTATATGAAAATCTATAATTGAGACATCGCCAAAACCCGCGTTTCTGAGAAAATGGCTTCCTTCCTTATACCCGAGCCCCTTCACATTTTCAGCCAACCATTCCCTTGCTTTTTTCCCGTCATTTTTTTCAAGGACCTTTCTAACTGAATTCTTATGCCTTCTTGCTTCGCAGATATACCCTGCCCGGGTATTCGGGAACCTGTGCCCCAGTCCCCTTAATTTTACTGCCAGTTCCTCTTTGGGAAGTATAATAAAATCTCTGCCTAATTTTTCTGAAATTGCCATTGTCTTTTCCGCATTGAAATTTGCAGTAAGTATGCAGAAACAAAGCTCCCCAAATATTTCCTCATCCGAACCCTTTCCGGCTTTTTTAAACTCAAGGCTTCTTTTCTCAACCAGTTCTCCAACCTGGCTTTTTTTAAGAGTACTAATTTCCTTAAGTAGTCCTTCCATCTGCATAAATTAAGCCCGGTAAATATTAAAAATCCAAAAGGCTCTTCTGGTTTTTTCTGTCTTCAGCCTTCTTCTCAAAGCTGAAATCACCGAAAACACCGTCATACCCAGGATTCCAGTAGATGTTGCCCTTATTCACCCGGATAATACTGTCCGCAATTTCAGGACTGCATGCCAGCCTTAGTTTCTCCTCATCAGCCTCATAAACTGAAAATTCATTTCCAAAATACCTAATAAGCCTGAAATATTCTTCATTAACCCTTTGGCTTGTTTCTCCAACTTTAAGTGCTTTTGAGATAACTTTCGAAAGCGGTACAATATACTGAAATCCAGGAGCACCGCCGGGCGTATATGAATATTCTCTGTCTGCAAGGTCATAAACCCTGTGCATAACCCCAATAGTCAGTTTCCTTCTGCATACCGGACAGATATTTTTATTTTTTTCAGCTTCCTCCGGACTCATCACGACCCCGCAGTTCCGGTGTCCGTCATAATGATACTTTCCTTCTTCAGGGTAAAATTCATATGTTTTAACAATCCCTTTTTTGTTTTTTATCGCTTCAGCAAGGTTCATGTAGTTCAGTTTTTCAAGTTCCAGAAGGTTTGCCTCCCTCCCAAGTTTCTGGGGGCTATGCGCATCGCTGTTGGATACCAGCGCGTATTTGTCAATCCTGCTTACCATCCAGTTCATTTTGGTATCTGAACTAAGCCCCGTTTCAAGCGCCCCTATCCTTTCTGATTTTTCTCCGAATGCCTCCTCTATTGAATCCACGCCGCTTTTTGAACCGAAAACAGAGAACCACGGTGTCCAGATATGGGCAAGAATCACAAAAATATCCTTTGATACTGAATCAACAGCATCAATAAGTTCCATTGGGTCCATTTTAAGTGTCGGCCTGCCGTCTTCAGAAAGGTTTCCAAACTTTCCCAGAAGCTCGCTAATCTGTTCGGCGGTTTCAAAAGAAGGGCACAAAAGAACAACATGCATCTTTTTTGTTTTTCCGTCCCTTTCGTAAATCAGGCTTATTTCACCGCCTATAACATAATGAATATCCCTGTATTTGTAAATTCCGTTCCCCAAATCCTCAAGATTATTTCTAAGATATCCAAACCATTCAGGATGGGTAAAATCCCCTGTTGCAAGAAGGCTAATCCCCTTGATTTTTGCCCATTCTGAAAGCCCTTCAAGGTCACTGTTTTTGCTTGTTGCCCTTGCGTATCTGGAATGTATGTGCAGGTCGGCAATAATCCTCATGATTTTATTAATTAAACTTAACTATTTAACTACTTTTACTTAGATTTAAACCAGGGTTTTCATTATGGCTTTCAATCCCAAAAAATTTATTGAAGAAGCAGAAGAGATTGTAAGAAAAACTGTCGGCGGTGAAAAAGCAATAGTTGCGGTTTCCGGCGGGGTTGACTCTTTTGCAGCTGCCGCAATAGCAGGCAAAGCGCTTCCTGGCCGGCTTTTTGCGGTTTATGTAGACACCGGGCTTATGAGGAAGAATGAGACAAAAAAAGTGACTGAGGCTGCAAAAAAAGCCGGCTTAAAACTTAAGGTAATTGAAGCATCTGACAAATTCTTCTCCAGACTGAAAGGAGCGGAAGACCCGGAGAAAAAAAGAAAAATAATAGGGGAGACATTCATAAGAATTTTTGAGGAAGAAGCAAAGAAGGACAAAGTAACTTATTTGATACAGGGGACCATTGCACCTGATTGGATTGAAAGCGGGGGCCTTGGGAGGGATACTATCAAAAGCCACCACAATGTAGGAGGCCTTCCACCAGGAATGAAAATTAAATTATGCGAACCACTCAGGGAGATATACAAGCACGAAGTCAGAATGGTTGCAAAGGAACTTGGTCTTCCAGAATACATTTACAACAGACAGCCTTTTCCCGGACCTGCACTTGCGGTGAGAGTTGTAGGTGAAATCACTCCAGAAAAAGTAAAAATAGTCCGCGAAGCATGTTCTGTAGTTGAAGAAGAAATAGAACGGGCATCAGAAGAAGCAAAAATGGAGCTTCCGTGGCAGTATTTTGCAGGTTTGTTGCCTGTGAAAACTGTTGGGGTCAGAGGAGATGAAAGGTCATACCAGTATGTGGTTGTAATACGGGCGGTAAGAAGTTTGGACGGGATGACTGCTAATTTTTCCCATATTCCTGCAGATGTCCTTCAGAAAATTTCAACAAGGATTACAAATGAAATAAAAGAAGTGGGCCGCGTGGTTTATGATATTACCAACAAACCACCGGGAACAATAGAGCTTGAATAATCATACAAGTTTTTCCAGTGTTTTATTGAGTGTCTGGTAGATGGATGCCGGCGATGCAGTTCGCCCTCTTTCCATAAGCTCAAGATTCATCTTTGCTATTTCTCCTGCCCCTACATATTCCCCTCTTAGATTATTTCCCTTATTCATATTTTCAAATACTGAGTTGTAATTTGGAGAAGCAACAGAGATTTTAACAGGAATTACAGCCCTTTCCCTTCCCTTAACAACAGGAACAATTCCAAGTTTTTCCTTTTGTTTCATTTCAAATTCCATTTTCACACCAGCCAGTATTTACTTATCTTAAGAAAAGTTTATAAATAAAGTTTCCCAACTTCTGCTATGGGAACGGTTGACCGTGCAGTAAGTCTGTTAGAAAAAAAGAAGTACAAGGAGTCAGCCCTTCTTCTGGACAAGGAACTTAAAAAAAGAAACAATGACCGCAGGCTCTGGTATCTCCGTTCTTTGGTTTCTCTTAATCTGAACAACTTTGAATATGCTCTTGAGTGTATAAACACTGCGCTGATGCTGAAAAAAGACGCCAGGTTTTACAAGCTGAGGGGGCTGATTTATCTCCAGAATTATCTTTTTGAAGATGCAGTAGAAAATTTTAAAATTTCCTTTGAAATGTCAAAAGATTCTGAAACTGCATTTTATCTTTCAATAACCGGGATGTTTCTCTCCATTCCTGATGCAGGAAACTATCTTTCCTATGCATACAAAAAAGACAAGGAAAAGACCAAAAAAATGCTCCTTTCCTTTTACAGGAATTTTATGAGCAGGACTCCGGACCTTTCTGAAAACGAGAAAAAGGCCCTGCTGAACAACATAAAGAGGCTGAAATAATGAATCTGCAGCCCTTTTTTAAAGAAAAAAAACTCAAAAAATTTATCCCCTCCCCCCTGAAAATAAATATCGAGAAAAAAAATTCAATTCCGGAAGAATTTGCCGAAAATATAAACCTGTCTGCCAGGCTGGTTTTTAATGAAGATGGCTCTGCAAGCCTGTTCATGCTTAATCCTGTTAGTGTTGACAAACTTTTTGTTGAGGTTGCCATTGACAAAAAAACTACTGCCCGTTTTTTGAAGAAATATTCCTTTTTGAATCCAATTGCAAAGGATATTCCAGTTATCTCCAAAGCTTTTGAAAATGCAGAAGGAATCCAGAAAAAAGAACTCGGCTCCATTTTATACGAAACTGAAAAAGAATATCTTGAAAACCTTGGAGAAACTACCAAATCCATTCTCAGTCAGATATACAAATCAACCGGGGACCCCCAGCTTTCACAAATTCTCTCATGGGCATTCCAGATAGCTTACGACTCGTGGAGGGCTGAAGGAAAGGATGCAAAGGTGTTTTCAATTCCCTACCCGGAAGAATACAAACATACTGTAAAAGGAAGAAAACATGATGTCGACCTTTTCCTTAAAACAAAGCATCTGGAGGATATCTCTCCCAAGAAGCTGTCCCTGAAAGTAAAAAAGAAAGACCGGATATATTACAATGCGCTTATGAGTATTGAAGAAAAGGAAGGGGCAGACGCTGCAGTTTCCCTTATGGATTCCCTTGATGTTTTGGGGGGGTTTTCACATTCCGCGAAGCTTGATGCTTTTGAAGTATATGTTTTCACCATTAAAAATTCAGAGCCCCCAACTTCCATTCTTGCACTCTGCGACAAGGCGATTTCAGTTATAAAATATATCCGGAACAACAAGGTTTTTGAGTCATATGATTACTTTGTTTTTTTCCTTGACAAAAAGATAGTAAAGAAAAAGCCAGACTTTAACATATTTAAAGAGATTTTTGATTTTTTAAAACTCAACCCCCAGTCTTCCCAGGCCAAAAATTACATATCCAAAAAATTAAACATCAAAAAACCGGAGCTTGACAAAATACTCTCAGATATATCTGACTACTGGATAGGATTCCTTGATGAAAAAACAGTCTCCAGAGAAACTCTGGATTTTTTCGAGAATTTGGTTCACGCACGATAAAAAAAGAAAAATGAAGAAAATTAAGAGATAATTCAGAAGTCAAGATTCCTCTTCTTCATCCCAATCTTCATCGTCCCATTCTTCTTCGTCTTCTGTATCTTCGTCTTCATCCCAATCTTCATCTTGAATCCAAAATTTCATATTTCCACCCAAGAGAAAAATGTTATGATTAAGAGAGAGGAGAAAGAATTAAAATACTATCCATTCACTTTAACTGATATTCTTTTGAGTAAATCTGATTTGGATTTTTAATTCAAATCGCTTCAATACCTAATTGCACTCGGGCTTGTAGCTCAACGGTAGAGCGTCCGCCTTGCATACCTGAACTTCAGAGAAGTTTGGATTCAGGAACGCGGGAGGCTGGGGGTTCAAAAGCTTTGCACTGGCATGCAAAATTCGCCAGCATAGCTGTCAATCCCTCCAAGTCCATTCAACATTTTTTTTAGTTTTAAACTATAAATTGGATTTTTTCAAACACTATAATTATAAATCGGGCCCGACGGGATTTTCCAAGAGGCTAAACCCTTTCCCCAATCTATGGGTGCCGAGAGGCACCTAATCTGGAGGGTGGAAGGGGGGTTTTCGGCCCCTTCTTCGAACCCGCAACCTAGTGGTTTCTCCCGC
>JAFGQX010000058.1 GCA_016935455.1 Microcaldota archaeon | reverse complement strand
GATATCCGGATTCAATCCATTCTGCTTCTTTTTTTAAAACTTCACCTGCAAATTTCAACGAATCAGCAAATTTTTTAGCAGTGAACTTTGAATCAGTAAGGAGGTCCTTTTCTGGAATAATTATTTGTGTTTTTGAAGTTTTTTTATCATTAATTTTAAAATTAATGGCTAACTGTAAACCCATGCCCACAATTAAAAAAATTGTAACAATACTCACTGCAATCCAAGAATTAAAACCTGATTTATCATTTTCCTTTTTTTCCGGCATGTGTCAGTTTAGGAACGTAACTGTTTTAAAATATGTTAATGGGGCCACCGTGATTTGAACACAGATAACGAACTCCCGAAGCTCGCAGGATACCAGGTTACCTCATGGCCCCGAACGTAGTGGGGGAACAACCTCTGAACAGGAGTATTCAGTAGTAATTAATTTTTAAAACAGTGCCCCAAGTGAAATCCCAATCAAGCCTACTGCAAGGAAAAGGAGGGTATTCTTCCTTAATTCACCCATCTCTTTTTTTGAAGGCTCTCCAAATATTAATTTGTATGCAGTATGTCCAAAGCCGATATCCGAACCAAAAATAAGCATCAGGGAAATCAAATTAAATCCAAGGTAAAAGAAATAAATACTGACTAAAACAGCAGCCAAAAATAAAATTCCCGAGATAATATTTGCATTTTTTAGACCAATTATTACGGGAAGGGTTTTTGAACCCCTTGCCTCTTTGTCCCCCTCAATATCCTCCGATGATTTCATTATTTCCCTTGCCGTTCCTGCAATAAATGCAAGGATGGAAACAAAAACCACTGATGAATTAATCTCTGCAGAATAGACGAAATTTCCGAATATGAATGGAATCGCCATCGTTGCGCCTATATATAAATTCCCCGCAAGAGGGGTGTCCTTAAGCCGGTAATTGTATGCAACTGCAAGGATATTGAACAATACTGCAGTTAAAAATGCATATACATTGATGAAATATGCCAAAAGTGTGGAAAGAACAATGCATATAACCGCAAGGTTGAACGCAAACTTTTTTTCTATTGTCCCTCTTACCAGCGGCCTGTCCGTCCTTTTGTTTTTCCTGTCAGTTTCCACATCCAAAAAATCATTAAGAGAAAACGAGCCCATTTCGCTTAATATTGGGACCAAAAGAGAGACAATAAATATCTGTTCAATTGAAGGAAAGCTGCCCAAAACAATTATTTCGCCTGCCAAAACCGCGAAAGCCAGCATTAATGCGTGTTCAAAACGGGTGAGTTTCCAAAGTTCTGCCAGAAATCCCATAATTATAATTTAAACGAACCGTTTTTAAGGGGTTGCAGCGCATAAAAAATCTATGGATGAAGAAATTAATGAGTTTATAAGCAATCCGCTGGGCGGGAAATTTTTGGGCATACAAAGCAGCTATGACAAGGCTCTTTTTGGGGTTATTCCTGCGCCTTATGACAAAACTGCAAGCTGGAAAAAAGGCACCCGATTCGGACCTGAAAGAATAATCCGCGCAAGCCAGGAGCTGGAATTTTTTGATACTGAATTTAAAGAGAGAATCTGCGAAAGTGCGGGAGTATACACGTTTGATGCTTTGGATATAGAATACAAGGAAGTTGAGGACGCGGTACGGGATGTCAAAGATGCAGTATTTGGAGTAGCCGAGAAGGGAAGAGTGCCTGTTCTTTTGGGGGGAGAGCACAGCGTTACTATAGGTGCGGTTGATGCATTTTCAGAAATTATATCTGATGAGTTTTCAGTCCTCCAGATTGACGCCCATGCAGACCTTAGAAATGAATATTTGGGAAGCAGGTATAATCATGCATGCGTAATGAGAAGAGTAAGGGAGAAAGTTGACAAGGTTGTGCAGGTGGGGGTAAGAACATATTCTCAGGAGGAATATGAATACATACAAAAAAAAGGAATTCAAACCATTTACGGAAAAGATTTTGATATTGAAGAGGTATTAAGCAGACTGGGAAAAGATGTATATATCACAATAGATATGGACGGCTTTGACCCCGGATTTGTTCCTGCAGTAGGCACCCCTTATCCCGGAGGCCTTGACTGGGAAACAACGCTTAATCTTCTCAGGGAAACAGCAAAAAGGAAGAATATTGTTGGTTTTGACGCGGTTGAGCTGATGGCTCTCCCCGGAGATGTCTCCAGCGATATGTTCACTGCAGCATTAATCTACAAACTGATGGCGTACATCTACAAATTCAAATGAGAAAAGAAGTAATCCATCACATGCTCCTGAAATTCCCTGTTGGAATCATAGCCAAATTCAGAATGATGTCTGAGCATATACGGATGGGGTGAAAAATGCGGAACTGTTATTACGTACCCCTCCATATCCGCTGATGCAAGTTTTGCACTCACACCCGCGTATTTTTCGTATATTAATTTCAGCTGGGTGGATGTTGCAGCCTGTTCTTTTGTAAGAATCCTTTTTCCTATTTTTTTGTGAATAAAATTGAATGATATTTTTTTGGTTTCCGTTTCCTCGGTTATGAGATTTCTCATCTTTTTCTCCGTGTTTGCCCTTAAAGTTAAAGTATCTCCTTCAAAAGAATACTCATATTCTTCAGGTTCAAAATGACACAGCAGGAATGAAGTAAAAAATTCTTCCCCCTCCTTTCTTGAAACATGCTTGGAATATACCATGAGCCTTTTGGTGTTTGTAAAAAATATTGACCTTGTTGAATTTTCTGAGAAATAGACGCTCGTTTTTCCACCGTTAATAAATAAATTCTGAAAATAATTGGTTGGAACTGCAAATGCATTTCTGGCTTCAAACAATGGATAATGCATGTTTACCGGCCATTTAACAGAAGTATAACACAAATCTTTCAGTATCTGCATATTTTCCGCTGTTTTTTTTGTTTTTTCCAGCAGAATGCGGTCATTTTCAAACATCTGGTCAAGCAGAGATATGTATCCTGCACTGGATTTGGCAATGCTGCAAAAATCGCACATATTTCATTCCTTTTCTTTTACGTTTTTAATCTCCGGAGCAACCCGTTTTATTGTATCAAAAAGATTCGCCTTCAGGATTTTAAATGTATTCTCGTCCATTTTCTCCGGTTTTTTAACCTCAATTTCAGCTTCCCCGTTTTTAATCTGGAATGAAGGCTTTAATTCGGATTCCTCGGCAAGGGCAGACACTTTTTCTTCAGGAGTGCTGTAAACTTTCAAAATCTTGAGTTTGTATTTCAAATCCTGCCCTGCAAGGGGGTGGTTGAAATCCACAAGAACCCTTCCGGAAGTGACAGATTTTATTCTTCCAATCATTTTCCCCATTCCAAAATCAACATCAACGGTGAGGCCGGGGTAAGGGTTAAGTTTATTGTCGGCAAAATCGCTTTCCTTCATTATTCTCAAAAATTCCTTTTTCCTCTTTCCAAAAGCTTCGCTGAAAGGAATTGCAAATTCCTTTTCTTCTCCCTCTTTCATTTTAAGTATCTGTTCTTCAAGGCCTTTAAGTATCTGCTTCTGGCCCAGAGCTACAAGGACAGGACCTTCTTTTTTCCTGAGGGATTTTGCAACCTCTCCCCCGGTGCTGTCAAATACATTTCCGTCTTTGTCATAGCCGGTGTATTCAATTTTCACTAAATCATTCTTTTTAATCAAAAAACCACCTAATTCTTCTAAATATGGTAAGGTGAAATATAATGAACCTCTTATTTTTTAAAGATATTTTAAGAATACTGTTAAAAGGTGTGGAGATGAATAAATCTGATATTGTTAAAATCGGAGTAGTTATTCTTGTTCTCTTGTTTTTAGTTGAACCAATATCCAGAGGATTCCTGGTTTCCGGCCCTCAAGAAACGCCAGTCCAGGAAACACAGGACCAGTATTCCGGTTTTGCAGTCCTTAATGTTACAATTGATTACTATGAAAGAGTTCTTTATGTATCTGCAATCAACAGCTCTTTTACTGATAAACTGAACTCAGATGAGCGTGTTGATTCAGTAGAGCTTGTTGAAGGATTTTATCAGATTAACCTGAAGAAACGGGAAGATGTCCGGCCTCTTTTCAATGAATTTAAATCCGCGGGTCTGGTTCCCTTCACAAATGCAAAGGTGATTCTTCCCGAAGAAGTCAATCTTTATGATGAAAAAGGAAACAAAATTACTGCATTTTTTGCAAACAGAAAAATAAAGATTCCGACAATACCGATTGTTCCGGAGGGCTCTACAGTAGGAATGAACGTCAATGTCTGGATATTCGGGCAGGATGCATACATCAATCCTGAAGTCCAGCCCCAGTTTATAACTGAAACAAAAATGGTTCAGCTTCAGGGAACTATTCTTGAATCGGAAAAAAGCGAGATTTACATAGTTCCGTGGGAAGAAAGAAACGAAGTTGATATTGAAAAGCTTTCAGAAGAATACGGGGAAGGCGAGGTTGATTATTCCCTAAAGAACAGCATCAGATTTCCTGTTCCTTTGAGCCCCCAGCAGCAGGTGGCTGGCAAATACGATTATGTGGAATACATTTCGGATTCAGTGGCAATTCTCAGCGGGGATATGGTTGACAAGGAAAAAGTGCTTTCTGATTTCGGGGGGGATGTAATATTTGACAACTCAACCCTTGTGATAAAAACAAATGCAACCGGCATTGAATACTCAAAAATTGAAACATATACCCATTCTATTGAACTTTCAAGCAGTGAATACGAACTGCTTTCAGAGATAAAAAATATAACTGCTGAAAGTGAAAACGGCTATTCAACAGGCGAAACTGTTTCTGTTGGAGCTGAAGCGACAATGATAGGAAACACAATTGCAGGCATATCTGTTCTTGAAATAAATTAGCCGGCTTCTGCAGTCATTTCTTTTTGTTCTTCAAATTTTACCCCCACTATTTTTGAAGTATTTGAAACCTTGGTTACACCCAGCACTGCGTGGGCTTCTCCAATTACATGGTCGTTGTGCGAAACAACCAAAAACTGGGTGCTGTTTGACATCTGTTTTATTAATTTTACCAGATTCTGGCTGTTTGGTTTGTCAAGCGCAGCATCCACCTCATCAAGAATATAAAACGGAGCAGGCTTGAAGAACTGTATTGAGAATATAAATGCAAGAGCAACAAGGGAACTTTCTCCTCCTGAAAGAGATTCTATAGATACGTCTTTATTCAGTTTTTTAATCCTGATGTACAGATTGCTTTCAAAGGGAGAAGCCGGCTTGTCCAGATAAAGATATCCCTTTCCCACGCTCAGATGGTCAAACATATGCTGAAAATTATCATTAACTGAGTTGAAGGTTTCAAAGAAAACTTCTTTTTTCCTGTGCTCTATCTCGTTTATCATTTCAAGAATTGCTTTCCTCTCTTCCCTGAGTTTTCCCACTTTCTCTTCAAGCTCATCCATCTCCTCTTTTTTCTTCACGTATAATTCTATTGCAGCCATATTAACCGATTCAATTGAGGAAAGAATGCCTTCCGCTTCTTTGATTAAACTGCTTAGTTCGTCCTTTTCCGCTTCAATCTGCTCAAATTCGGAGTATGAGTCAAATTCGGCTTTGAGGTCTGAGAGTCTTGTCTGGGATGTTGCTTTTTTGATTTCATTCTGGGTTTTTTCTTTTGTTAATTTCTCTATCTCCAGCTTTATTTTTCCCCTCTTTTCTCCGGACAGTTTCATCAGGTCTTCAAGTTCCCGCATTTTTGCAAACAAAGTTTCAATTTCCCTGCTGTGCTTTTTTATCATCTCTTCTTTTTCCAAAAGTTCTCCGGAAAGATTCGTTATCTGTTTTTTAAGTGAGGTGGATTCTTTTGCGGTATTTGAAAATGTTTCCTCCTTCTCCTTAAGGTCGTTTTCTCTGGAATACATCTCCTTTTTCCTGAGTGAAAGCTCCTTTTTCTTTGCTTCAATTCCGGTTCTGAGCGAGGATACTTTCGACGCTTCCTGGGCTTTCTTTTCGGAAAGCGAATTAAACACCTCGTCAATCCTCTTTTGTTCTTCTTTAATGCCCTTTTTGAGTTTTTCCGCGGATTCGGCTGATTTTTCAAGAGAATCTGAAATTAATTTTTCTTCCCTGGAAAGCGCCTGGAGTTCTGTTTCAATATTTTTAATTTCGGATCCGATATCTTCTGCTTTCTGCTTCATTCTCGCAATTTTATCCGCTTCAGCCTGAACATTTCTTTTTTCAAGTTCTATTGTTTTGAGCTGGACTTCCAGTCCTGACTTTTCTTTTCTTTTTCTGTTTCCCTCCTCTCTTAAAGACTGAAGACTGGAATAAAGGCTGTCTCTTTTTGTCCTTACTTCCTCTATTTCTGACTCCAGTTTTTTAAGCTGGGTTCCGGCAAGAAGGCTCTTCCTGAGTTTTCCCCCAGTTATGATGCCTGATTTTTCAAATAATTCTCCGTCAAGAGTAACCATTCTTTCCGCTGTCTCTTTTTTCTTTGCCTCCTCCATATCCTCAACAAGCACGGTTCCTGAAAATACAAATTCCATTGCCTTTGAGACTTCCGGGGAATAAGACAGGTAATTAAGAAGGAGATTCTTTTTTCTGTCTAAATCTGGAACAAAAATCCTGTCAAGAGGTATAAAAGTTGCCCTTCCGCTTCCCGCTTTTTTAAGATGTTTTATAAGGTGTGTTGCAGTTTTTGTATCACTTACTATTACGTATAGTAATCTCCCGCCTGCAGCCGCCTCAACAGCCTGCGAATGCTTTGAATCAAATTTAAGCAGTTCGGCAACAGTCCCGTAAATCCCGTCCACTTTTCCAGTTTCCTTAAGGTCTTTCAGAAACGCAAGGGAGGGGTTAACAACACCCGGAGAAGTAACTGCTCTCAGCTGGGCTGTCTTCTCCTTAAGCTGAAGCATTGTCTTGTCCAGTTCTGCAATATCCCGGTTGCTTTCCCTTTCCTGCTGGAAAAGTTCTTCTATTTCTTTTGATATTTCGGAGATTCTTTCTGAAAGGGATGTTTCTTCTGATTCAGAATCAAAGGAAGCCCCGGACGCTTCAATGTCTTTTTTTATTGACTCCGCCTGTTCAAATTTGAGTTTTATAATCTCGCTTTTTGTATGTATGGAACTTCTTACCGAAGCAAGTTTTCTTTCAAGTTCGGATATCAGAGATTGTTTTTCCTCATATTCCTTTTCAAGCTCTTCCAGCCTGCTTTCAACCTTTTCTTCCCTGTAATTCAGGCTGAATTTCTTAAGCTCCTTTTCCATCTGCGAAAGCTCTTCCGAAACACTTTCCAACTCTTTTCTTTCGGAATCCAGTTCATTGAGAAGTTCTTTCTTTTCCTTTTCAAAAGAAGTCATCTGTTTTTCCCGGTCTTCAAGTATTTCTTTCTTTGAACTTATTGATGCCTTGAGCTGCTCAATGTCCCTTATCAATCCGGACGTCTGCTGTTTTTTCTGCAGTCTGGATGAAATATCCGACCTTTCATCTTCAATTTCATTTATCTCTTTGTCTATTCCGTATATTAAAGATTCTCTTTCCTGTATGCCCGAATCAATTGAAGACTGGGCATTTACGGCATCCTCAAGGTCTTTCTCAATTTTTTCGATTTCAATTTTAAGAAGGGAGCCTTTTGCATTTCTCAATTTGGTTTTGCTGTCCCGGTACTTCTCGGCAACTTCTTTTTCCTTCCTTAGCTGCTCAAGGTAGGCCTTTCTCTCCCCCATTATGAGGCTTGCCTCCCTGAGCCGTGTATTCACTGCTTCCAGCTCTTTTAATGCTTCATTTTTCTTTTTTTCAAAATCAGATATGCCTGCAACACTTTCTATCATCTGCCGTCTTTCCTTTCCGCCCATTTCAACTATTCTCTGCAGCCTTCCCTGTGCGATTACATTTCTTCCGCTTTCATCAAGGTTGTATCTTTTAAGGGCTTCCAGTATTGAGGTTCTTGTTGTCTTTTTTCCGTTGAGGCGGTAAAGGATTTTTCCATCGTTTCTGATTGCCCTCCTAATCTCATATTTTTCCTCCCCGTTAAATGTGATTGTTACATCTGCGGAATTTGAATCGCTGAATATCAGGTCCTTCACTTTCTTTGCCCTTATTGATTTAAGGCTTGTTTCACCCAGCACAAACCTTATCGCGTCACAAAGATTGCTGTTGTGTACAAAAATATTATTTGCAATAAAATTGTGATGCCCCTCCACAGAAAGGTCGTAAACCCATTCCTCGTCTGCATTTATTTTTTTAATTGATTTGACCTCATCCCAAAAAATATCTGACTCAGAGAGTGATTTAAGCATATTAAGGTTTTTTGATTCTGTTTCAAGTTTATCTGCAGCTGGAACAAATAAATTTTGTACAAGCTCCTGGGTTCCAACCCTTGAAGGCATGCAGCTTCCATAGCAATAAGCATCAAGTTTTGGATATGTTTTACGGGAATTTTTTATATTTATTGACAAATCGTCTGCTGTTTGTTTTATTAATTTGTTAACTTCTATCAGGTCAACATTAGGATTTGATTTTCTTGAGGTTAAATTATTTAATCTTAGTCTTTTTTTCTTGTGTGTCAGTGTAATCCATTTTTCAAACTGCCTGCAGTCTTCCGTAGAGTAAATATTCAGCAGGATATAACTGCCGGTAGTACCTGTCCCTACTGCTGTTTTTTTAACTGTTTTAACTCTGGGAACAATCCCTAGCCTGAAAAGTATGTGTTCTATCCCCTTTGCAAGTTTTTTGCTTTTTGTGATTATTTCTATGGATTTGGTGGAGATATATCCATCTCCCGAATAAAGCCCGTCCATAAGATTTCCAAGATTTTCATTTGAACTTTTGCTCAGGAGCATATTAGGTATGGTTTTTCCTTCTGTTCCTTCGTAAGACATTCCAAATTGTGAAAGGATTTTCGCAAGAGGGGAACTGTAAAAAATAACATCCCAACAGTTAGCCTTGTATTCATTTACTGTGGGTTTTTCATCGAAAAGTTCATTTACAAGTGAAACATAATCTTCAACAATCTCTCTGCTTCCATTTGTAAACCATACCTGATTTGTCTGTGTGATTCTTCCTTCTGCAAGGAGATAGCCTAAAAATCTGCAAAATTTATTTGAATTTTTCCAGGGAACAGGATAAAGTTTATTCTTGCCGGTTCCTTTAACAAAAGGAATCATCTCGATAATCTTTAAATCTGGAATACCGCAGAATCTAAGGAGCTTAAACAATGATGCAGCATTTATCGGTTGTTTATCAAAATATCCTTTGACAGTATTATAGGATACCCCTGCCTTTTCTGCAAACTGTTTTAATGTTTGTTTTCCTTTTTTTCCTTTTATTAACTCTTCTATTTTCTTCTTGTAAGGGACATATATCAGGTCCTTTGTATTAATCAAATCTAAAAGTTCTGTAAAAACAGTATTTGCAGGTTTAATTTGAATTCTTCTTGGGATTGCTATTTTTGTCCCTTCCTTTAATTCATCGGATCTGACTGCTCTTACCGCACTGCCGTCAAAAACAAACAAAGGATGGTATTCAGTAGCGGTTATTTCTCTTCCAGATTTTGTTTTAATCTTTAAAAGATTCCGCGGAGATTTCCGTTTAACAAATGCGTAAACATCTTTTGGAACTGTTTTAAAAGTTTGAGTATCCAAGCAGATTATTTTCTTTGAATATGATTTTGTGATAAAACCGTCATCAATTTCCTCAACATTTCCTTTTTCCATCGCTTGATTTACCAGATTCCTTATTTTAACAGAAGAACCGTCAGATAACTGTACTTCAGTATCACCATGAACACATTTGCCCGAGCCGTTTGGACCGGCAAGAACGATAAAATTGGGCGGAAACTGCACATTTGCGGTCTTGAACGACTTAAAACCGCGCAGTTTAAGCTGGGTGATGTGAATCATGCTATATATTCTGAGTTAGGATTT
>JAFGQX010000057.1 GCA_016935455.1 Microcaldota archaeon | reverse complement strand
CAGAATTGTAAGCTCTTCCCCCCCAACCCGGTACGCCTTGTCGTCTCTTTCCAGCTTTCTTATGCTGGTCCTTATAACTTTTGAAACCCTTGAGAGAACCTTGTCACCAACATCGTGTCCGTGGGTATCATTAACTTCCTTAAAGTGGTCAATATCCGAAAGAATCAGGGTAAAATTTTTTTCCTCTTTTGAGCTTATAAAATCATCAGATAAATCGTAGAGTGCCTTGGAGAATGCACCTTTATTGAAAAGTTTAGTCAGGGGGTCAAATAATCTGTCGATAGTAGGATAAATAAGTCTTGAACTAAAGGCAAGAAAACTCACAGACGACATCCTATTCCACCTGTTAAGCAGTTTAAGATTTTTTCCTTCAAAAACAAGACAGCCGAGATTTTTTTCCCCGTTTGAAGACGATATCGGAATAATTACCTTCTCATTCCATCCGTTGAAAACCTGCCCATCTGTAAGGCCCAAATCCTGAACTGATAATTTATCATAATTGAAATCATGGGGTTTAAGATTAAATACAAAAATTGGCTTTCTTTTTCCCTTGATTATACAAACTGCTTTATTCTCTTCAACAGCGTACATTATCTCCTTTTCTATGGGATTTCCATTTGGGGCAGGTGCAAGAACGCCGTCTCCATTTTTCTTAAGTTTTGCAAAACAGTCAAGACTGACACCCTCTTTTGAATGATCCGCAAGATAAAGGCTGACTTTGCTCACATCCTTCATTTTTGAAGCGACTTCCCTCAGATACATTACAATGTTGTCTGAATGTTCCGAAGTCATATGAGCTGACACATCGTAAGCATAAGGTCCTATTCTAAGGAATCTTCTCCTCTGCACACCCATCTTGAGTTTTTTAAGCATTCTTACTCTCCATGGTTCTTGCAGTTTCTTGCTTGTAATCACTTTAACCACTAATATATATTTTATAACACAGTATTTATAAACATATCCTTTTAACTTTAAACACAAGAATTAGCCCAAAAATTTCCTTAACCACGCCGCCTGCTCAACATTTTCCTTCATATTGGAGTAATCCCCCCTCAAAAGGTTCTTGAGTATCTTTTCTGTGATCTCGCAGTATTCAGGATTTTCCTCATAATCCACAAATTCAAGCACCTTTTCAACCCCTTCTCTTATGTTTTTTGGGAGGAGGGCAAGGTTTCTGCGGTTAAGATACTTTAGTGAATCCCGAATGTCGTCTTCAAAGCGGATATACACATCATTTAAATCTGAAAAATCTTTTTCATTAAGGGCACTAAGGCCGAGAATCTCCGGCGGAAGACCTATTGAATAAAATGAAGCACAGAACTTTATTGCCCTGGGAAGACTGATTCCTTCAAGAGAACGGGAATAGCCAAACAAGCCCACATGAAGCTTTCTTGCCCTTCTTGAAGGAATATATTTGGACATCGCATTGATTAATGTTGCAATATCAATCAGCTGTTTTTGGTATTCATTTTTTATTTTTTCAAACAGCATCATTGCTTTTTCCTCTTCAATATCCCTTGCTTTCCCTCTTTTACTGGAGTTAAGCATATCCACCGAGTTTATAACATCTCTGAAAGGATAGTCATATTTGAAGGCGGACTGAAGGGTGAATGTCTGGACTGAGGGATATTCATCAGTACAGTTTTCTATATTCAGGGGGGTGAAATTTCCTCTGAAAGGGGAACTTCCCACACCCAAAATGGGAAGCAGGGGAATAGATACTTTCTCCTCAAGCTCCTGTATCCTCATCAGCGTCCTCTTAAGCATCAAAACTGCGCTTACTGACCCGTAATTTAATGCCGGGTCGCTCCTTGCAAGAAAAACTCTCTGGTATTCCGGATTTTCACCGGATAAGAACTCTTCTAGAATTTTGTCTGCATTAAAAAGCGAATTATAATCCTCAAATAACGGAATGACATTAATTGAGCGGGGAAAAACATCCCCCACCCAGTCCTTTACTGTTCCTCTGCTCAGCGAAATATCCCTCTCAGCAACGACCGCTTTTTCATAATATGTTTTAATGTTTTTCAATTCGTAGGAATTTGTCGCCATCGGAAGAATAACCTCAAACACTGGGGCGATATCCTGATTAATTAGTTTGGCTGAATCAAACGTTCTCGGGATGCTGTGCAGAACCTCCAAAAGTATTTTCCCCTGATTTTTTTCAACTGAAGGATTGGGAACGCGGTAGGTAAGGAAAAAATTTTTTCCGAGAATATTTTTGGAAAAGAAATTTGTATGCTGGGAAAGAAGTTTTTCAACCACCTGAATGTCAACCTCCTTTCCTTCGCAGTCCCACATTTGCTCCCTGCAACCTAGCCTTGAGAAAACATAAAACGCTTCCATTACTTCCTTGTTCCCGCTGAGAATCTCGTTCTCAGCAAAAAAGGGGGCGGATACATTGTCGGGGTGCTGGGTGCTCATACACCTTGAAACACTAATCATTACCATCAATTATGTTAAGGGAAATTTAAAAGGCTGTCAGACCACAACCTTTTCCCCAGGAACTCTTCTGAATAACTGCACATCGCCTACGTGTTCTGCTCCAGAAAGGTACCTGACCATTCTTTCAACCCCGAATCCTCCGCCTGCGGAAGGGACAAGGCCGTCTTTTGAGATTTCAAGGTATGGCAGATATCTGGAAGCATCAAGTTTATCTCTTGTAATTTTTTTCATTATGATGTCATATTCATGCTCCCTTTCTGCACCCGATAAACCTTCGCCAAAACCTTCAGGATAAATCAAATCATAGTTTAGATAATGGCCAGGGTTTGAAGGGTCCTCCTTGTCATAAAACTCTCTCTTATGGGACGTTGCCCAAAAAGGCATCTTTTTTTCCATTGATGCCTCGCGTTCCCAGTCTTTTCCATATTCATCAATGAGTTTATGTGTTGTGAAAACTTCAAAAGGTCCTTCTATTTTTGGGAGCTCTCTTCCAAGAATCTCCAGTTCTTCTGTATAATCCGAACGGATATGAAAAACAATTCCGGAAAGAAACTTTTCCATAAGAGAAAATACATCTTCTTTTTTTGCACGGGCAATCTCAAAATCAACCTGCGAAAATTCAAACAGGTGGCGTCCGCTTTCTTTTCTTCCGGGATGTTCCAGCCTCACATTCGGTGATATAATAAATATCCTCTCCAGCCCTTCCTTGAGCGCAATCTGTTTGTGCAGAATCATAGACTGGGTTAGGGAAAGCTTCTGTCCGAGATATTCTATTTCCCCGGTTTTGATTACTGAGCTCCCCGGGTCAGGCCCGAGCGGGTCAGTAATAGGAGAAAGCACAACCGGCATCAGCTGAGTAAACCCTTCCCCATGGAAAAAATCTGAGGAATACTTTAAAACTGCGGAGGTTATCCGGCTGTATGCAATTTTTTTATCTTTCATATAAATCACTTGAAGATTAAGGAAGCAAGGGACTATTTATTATTTATTCACTTTTTATTGAAAATAATTCAAAAAAATACAATAATTTAAAAGAATTTTTGTAAAATATACAATTATGAAAGAAATTATAGACGAAAAAGATATCGAGATAATAAAGATTCTTGAAAAAAATGCAAAAACAAAGATTCATACAATTGCAAAAAAACTGGGGATTCCCTCATCTACCGTGCATCACAGGATAAAAAAACTGGAGAAAAACAGTATAATAAAAAAATGGACAATCAAAAAGAATTACAAAAATATGGGGCAGAAGATAAAGGCATACATACTCGTTTTTGTTGATGTTACTGCACTTAAGAAAATGAGAAAAACCCAAAAGGATATTGCAGGAGAAATGAAAAAAATATACGATGTGGAGTCTGTTGACATTATTACCGGCGAGGCAGATTTAATTGCAGTGTTAAGATGCAGAGATATAGAAGACCTTGAAAAAACTCTTCTGGAAAAAATACAAAAAATAGATGGAATAACCAAAACAAAAACAATAATATCAGTTATGGAAGCGGAAGATTAGAGCTGGAGCCACCATTCGGCTATTGAAAAATAGATTAACAAACCGGTAATATCCACAAGCGTCGCTATGAGGGGGCTGCTTACAACTGCAGGGTCAAATTTAAGCTTCACCAAAATAATTGGAAGAAGGCTCCCCACGAGATTTGCCCAGAGGATTATAGCAACAGCAGAAAGACCCACAATCAATCCTATCTCAGGTCCGCCTCTCCAGAAATAACCCATAAGATAAAGAATGGTTCCTAACGTTGCACCCAAAAAAATTCCGACAGCAATCTCTTTTTTTAGAACATCAAGCCATTTCCTTAAGGAAAGGTCTCCTGTTGCGAGAGCACGTATTATCAGGGTTGCGGACTGGCTTCCGGTGTTTCCTCCGCTCCCTATCAAAACAGGGATAAAAAATGCAAGAGCAACTACTGCGGCTATTGCCTGTTCAAACTTTGCAATTATTGCAGTGGTGATGAAGCCAGTTACTGCAAGAAGAGAGAGCCAGATTATTCTTTTTTTATAAAGAGTTAAATAGGATGCTTCGCTGTATTGGACAAAAAGAGGGTTGACACTTGCCCCTTTATAGATATCTTCCGTTGTTTCATCTTCCAGAACATCCAGCACATCATCGACAGTAACTATCCCTAAAAGAACATTTTTTGAATCAACAACCGGGAGTGCTATAAGGTCGTATTTTTTTATCAGATTAACGGCATTCTCTCTTTTGTCTTCTGCATTAATAGATACAAAACGGAGATCCATTACGGATTTTACCTTTTTTCTTGGATTTGAAATTATAAGTCTTCTCAACGGTATTTCATCAACAAGGCGCCATTTCCCATCAACAACAAAAACCACATTCACTGTTTCCGCATCTTTTCCGTGTTTTCGAACATGATTTAATGCTTTTGAAATGGTCCAGTCGGAACGGACTGCGATATAGTCCGGGGTCATCAGCCTCCCGACGCTTCCTTCAGGGTAACCCAAAAGGTCAAGCGTTTCTTTTCTTACATCCTCAGAAAGAAGATTCAAAAGCCTCTGAGTGAATTCTCCGGGAAGCTCTTCAAAAAGATATGTTCTGTCATCTGCAGACAGTTCTGAAAGCAAGATGCGTGTATGTTTGCTGCTCGTATTCTTCAAAAGGTTTAATTTTTTTCTTGTGCTGAATTCTGAAAATATTCTTGCCGCCTGCCTCGGGTGGAGAAGACGAAAAACAATCGCAACATCCTTGGAAGGAATGTTCTTCATTATGTCTGCAATGTCCTGGCTGCTTTTGTTTGACAAAATTTTCTTGATTCTCTCCCAGTCCTTTTCATAAGCCATCTGCTTTATCTTTTGACTGGAAAGAGCATTCTTCATAGAGAGGATACAAAGTTTAATTTTTAATATTTAATTGAAACGCCGGAGGCAGGATTTCCATCTCCAAAGGCAGAATTTAGCCTCAGGGCTTTTGGAGACCCGTTTTGTCCTTTTAAAACAATCATCAAAACGGGCTTTGAACCTGCAATCCCGTGAAGGATCGGTTTTCGAGACCGACGCACTACCGGATTGTACGCCTTCGGAGATGCAGAACTTATGCATCTTCAGGGCTTTATGCGACCCCGGCACAACTTAAATTAGACCCGATGTTTAATAAATATTTTATCCCAATGATATTTATGATAGTTCTCAACCTTAAAAATTATCCTTCCAGTTTAGAGAAAATAACTGAGCTTACTGAAGCTGCAAAGGAGATTAATGAAGAAACGGGAGTGAGGGTTATAGTTTGCCCTCCGGTGCTTGTTCTGAAAGAATCTGCCGGCTTGTATCCGGATGTTTTTGCACAGCATGCTGACGGAAAGGAGATGGGTGCAAGAACAGGATGGGTTCCCGTTGGTTCTCTTAGATACACAAATGCAAAAGGGAGCCTTGTGAACCACTCAGAACACAGGATTCCAATGGAAGAGATTAAAACAATAGTTGAAAAGTTAAAAGAGAATAATCTGGAAAGTCTGGTGTGTGCTGAAAATCCGGATGAAATAGGGAAAATTTCAATTTTAAATCCGGATTATATTGCTGTCGAGCCTCCCGAATTAATAGGTTCAGGGATAAGTATTTCCAATTCAAAACCGGAACTCATTACTGATTCATTAAAAAAATTAAAAGAGTTGGAGAGCGGCATTCCCCTTTTATGCGGGGCAGGGGTGAGCAACCGGGAAGATGTGGAGAATGCGCTCAAACTCGGGTCGAAAGGTGTACTTCTCGCCTCGGCTTATGTAAAGGCAGAAGATCATAAGGAATTTTTGAGAAACCTTGCTTCGGCATTTTAATCCTCTCTCCTGTTCCAAAGGTCCCTTTTCTGGTTCAGTAATTCTTTGGCTACTGCAAGTGTCTGGGTGCTCAGCCGAAGTGCCTCATCAGGGTTCAGTTTAATTGCAACCGAACCAATAGTGTTAATCAGTCTTACAACAACAATGCCATCCCTCGGAAATCCATTACTTTCCGTGGGTTTTTCGCTCTCTATCCTGAGGATAGTGCGATGCTGTTCGCCTTTTTCGTCCTTCCACCAATGGATTATCTCGTCTTCTATCATAATGCTCACCTTGTGGGATAGGGGTGGTGAAGCCCCGCAAATAAATTTGGAATTTCTTATTTAAAAAGAAAATTAGGGAGAGGTCATTTCCGATAAAACCGCCAAAACATATATTAAAAAGAATTTCTTAGGACAATTGATACCTACATGCGTCTGTAGTCTAGCGGTAGGATCTTGGCCTTCCAAGCCAATGACCCGGGTTCAAATCCCGGCGGACGCATGTTTTCTATATCTTAGGGTCGGAATATGGTGGGAATTAAGAATTTGGATAAACTGCTAAAGGAAATGAAACCCGAACTAATGGATAAGGAATACGTTTTCTGCACAATATCCCCAGAACAGATTAATAAAATGCAATTGGACCCTATTTTAACATTCAAAGAAAAGGAAGGAATTACGGTAATCCTTGAAAGGAAAACTGCCGAAGCTAATTCTCTGCCTTATTCAGGTGTTTGGAAGTTGATAACCCTTACAGTCCATTCGGATTTATCAGCAGTTGGATTTCTTGCAAGGATAACAGGCAAACTTGCAAAAGAGGGAATAAGCGTTAACGCCGTTTCTGCATATTATCACGACCATTTATTTGTCCCGGTGGAAAAAGCAGATGATGCGATTAGGGTATTAAAAGAAATAGCGGAAAAGTAACCGGACCCCTACCTATAAATATATTTAACCCACAAATCCCTGAAAAATGGAAGCGAAAGTGTGGAGATTGCAAAACCTGCAGTGGGAACAATGGAATTAACGAATGGATTTGGCAATTGAGCGACAAAGAAGAATAGGACAATTACAAGATAGGTTAAAACAGCAATAATTACTTTCCTTGACCAGCTTGTTTCCCAGGATTTATCCAGCTCAACCTTCCTGTTTCTCTCTTTTATTCGTTCTATTTCATTATGCAGCTGCTCTATTTCGCTCATAGAATTTTCTTTGGTTGACTAATATTAATAATATTACCAGATGAGGGGGACCAGCCTATATTTTACTTTCTGGCAGTAGTCCGCATACCCAGACAGTCCCTTTTTCAGAATCTTTTCTTCATTCAGTATCCTAAATACAAGCAAGGGAATGAAAGGAACAAAGAAAATTAATGCCAAGTATGAACCCAAAGCAAGAGGAGTAAAAACAAACATCAGCAGAGTTCCAAAATACATTGGATGACGGACTATAGAATAAGGACCTGTAGAAATAACTTTTTGTTCTTTCTCTACCTGGACAATCCTCGCAGCATAGCTGTTTTCCTTAAGAGTTAATATGGCGGTAATATAGCCAAGGAAAACCACAGCATTTGAAAAAATGACCAAAACAAAAGGAACGTTTGACCAGCCGAAACGGTAGTCAAAACCAGGGATTAATAAACCAATGAAAAATAAAATAATTGAAATCTTGATAATTGTGTCCTGCTCTTTTTCCTTCTCTTTCATTTCCATCCTTCTTACTAAAAGCTCCGGGTCATGCTTTAAGAAATAAAAAACTGCAAAAAACATCGGTATAAGGACAATCCCGCTGTAAAGCCATGCTTCCCAGTAATCAAAAGTCCCGGCTGGGAGGAAAAACATAAGTCCTAAAACGATGACCGCACCTAAAAACCTTAACAGAATTTGTTTCTTCATTTCCGGAATATCCACTGCCATTCAAATAAACTAAAGAAAAATAATTTAATAACATTACTGGACAAATAGATGAACACGCGTCTGTAGTCTAGCGGTAGGATTCTGGCTTCCCAAGCCAGCGACCCGGGTTCTCTTCTCCAGTATAAATCTGCTGAAGGCCTAAAAATCCCGGCAGACGCATATTGGTTTTATCTTGGAAAGTCTGACGGCTTTGGACGACCGATTGAAACGGAGTTTCAACGGCCCATTGAACGTAAGTTCAATAGGGAGTTCAAATCAACGGCAGACGCATTTACTTTTTCTTCTCAAGATAATTGTAAATCCATCCAAATACATACCCAAATACAAAGCAGTCAATCAAAGCATAAACAAATCCAATAATTGCACCAATAATTGTGATACTGTAACCAGGATAAAAATCCGAAACCATCACCAGAAAATCAGTTGCAAGTCCTGTGAATATAGAAAATAACGTTGCAAAAAACAAGCCAAACCCGCCTACAATCCCTGCAGACAGGCCAAGATTTTTTTCATTTACCATAACAAAACCCAAAACTAAATCCACTAGAATATATTTTAATATTACAGTTTAATTTAATTTCATGGAAAAATTGATTGAATCCGCAGAACAAACAAAAACGATTCTCTGCTTCGGAATAGACCCAGTAATGAACAGAATAAAAAGCGAAGGGGGAACAGAAGAAAAAATACTCAATTACTATTCCGAGATAACCGACAGATTAATTGAAGAAAACCAGATTTCCGCGATAAAACCCAACTATGCATATTTTGGACAAAACGGATTTGAAGGATTAAAAACACTTAAAAAAATAACAGAAAGATACAAAAACAAAATTCCAATTATTCTTGATGCAAAAAGAGGAGATATAGGAAGGTCGTCTCAGGCATATGCAGATGAATGCTATAAATTTTGGGATGCCGATGCAGTAACCCTCTCCCCCTATATGGGTTATGATTCAGTAAAACCATTTATTCAGGAAGGAAAAACAGCATATATCTTGTGCAGAACCTCAAATCCGGGAGGTGCGGATTTCCAGGAGTTAAAATTCAAAGGGAAATTCCTTTATGAACACGTTGCAATAAAAGCAGCTGAATGGAAAACAGGAATAGTTGTAGGTGCAACATCAACAGCAATAAAAAGAATTTCAAAAATTATAAAAGGAAAAAACGTCCCGATGCTCATCCCTGGGGTGGGTACACAGGGTGGAGACTTGGGAATGATATTAAGGTATGTGAAAAAATTAAATCCTCCAATGCACAGAATAAATTCTTCCTCAGGAATTGCATATGCATATGAAAAGCACGGAGGAAATCCTGCAGAAGCAGCATTAAAAGAAACAAAAGAACTGAACAAAAAAATAAGAAAGGTGTTTAGCTGAAGGAGATCAAAAAAATCCTCAAAAAGATGTATATGCCTCCTAAAGATTCACACAAAGGAATGAACGGAAAACTAATGATTATTGGGGGAAGCGGGGATTACCATGGCGCCCCAATGTTCTCAATCCTGGCTGCAAGGAGGTTTGTGGACTTGCTTTATTTATACCCTGCCCAAAAAGACCCATACCTGATAAATGCAGTAAAAACAATACCTGAAGCAATAGTCGTATATGACATTAAAAGGATAAAGGAAATGGACTGCACATTATTCGGAATAGGACTTTCAGATGCAAAATTCAATTACAAAAAAGTGATAAAAGAGTCAAAAAAACTGGTAATAGACGGGGATGGATTAAAATTAATTAAAAATAAAATACCAAAAGGCTCAATTCTCACCCCCCACGAAAAGGAATTCCAAAGACTGTCTGGGATGAAAGGAACAAAAGAAAATGTAAAAAATATGGCAAAAAAATGGGGCTGTGTAATACTGAAAAAAGGAGCACAGGACATTGTCTCAGATGGAAAGAAAGTTTTCATAATCTCAAACGGAAATTCCGGAATGACAAAAGGTGGAACCGGAGACACACTTGCAGGTTTGGTATCGGCATTATTCTGCAAAAATGATGCTTATGCTTCCGCAGTTACTGGTTCATACTTAAACAGATATGCTGGGGACATACTTAAGAAAAAATACGGGTTTTGGTACTGCGCATCCGACCTTGCGGATTCTCTTGCAGAATCATACAAAACTATCTTGAAACAGTAATATTTATTTTCCTTGGGAACATATCAACAACGGGGACCTCAAAAACAGTTTTGAATTTATTTTCATCGCAGGAATCCGAATCGGAAACACACCACCCAGTTATATCTTCAATATAACTGAAATCAGAATCTCTTTCATTAATATCGTAAAGGGAACCGTGTATTGTCAAAACTCTTATAACATCTCCCGCAAGCTTGTAGTCATAATATGTTGTGTCAATTCCTGAATCTGAAACCGAAAAAAATATCGGCAGTATGGAAACAAGCACGAGAAAGGATACGACCGCTTCCAAAACATGCATTTAATCACCGCAGAAATATAACTTTTTTATTTCAGAATCAAGCACCACCAAACGGTAGATGCATGTTCCTTCAGAAGGCTCAAAAGAAATTTCAAGAGTTTTAAAACCGGCCTGTTCTGCAAGGTCTTTTCTGTCCAAATCATTAAGCTTGGAGAGGTCAATTTTATTGGGAACTATCTTTGATTTTGAAGGGTTAAAATTTTTTTCTTCGCAAGCGCCCAGATTTTTGACAACAAGGTCTGATACTGAAACAAGCCTGTCGAAATCAGACTGGGCATTTATACTTCTCTCCGCAGCATCAAGATACAATGCAGAGTAATTAAGCGTATAGATAATCATCAAAATAACTGGAATGGCAGAAAAAAGCACATCAAGAGATACAAATCCTTTATACTGGCTCGCTTTCCATTCCTTTTTCATAATCAAGAACCTCCAGAAAAATACCTGGCTTTTGTTCTGAATACATAAGGCCGTCCGAATACTGCATTTCCAAACCAAGTGAAATTGAATTATGCCTTGAAATAATCAAAAAAGTGTCAAGCATCCTTGCGGAACCTTCCATTTCAGAAAGATAAACCAGACTGTCGGATTTCATATCTGCCGAAGAATGATAGGCATTAAGCGCAGTAACTGCAACTGCAATAAAGGAAAGATAAAACAAAAATGAAAAAAGAAATTCAATTGTAATCTGGCCCCTACTCAAAATAAACCACCTCCCCGGAAGGAATATATGAAACTGAAGAATAACCGAACTTTTCTGAATAATAGGAAATTCCAATTACACCGGAACCTGAAAGGTCGTTCTTTTTTCTGAATGAGATAGAAACAGGAGACAGGTTTCCTGAATCGTCAAGCAGTATATCTACATCTATATACTCCCCGCATATTCCGGAAGTTATGAAATTGCATCCCTCACATAAAACAGGTCTTTTTTGTTTCTGTATCTTTATTTTTGCTGATTCAAGAGAAATTTGAGAGGGTTCCCCGCACCAGATTATAAAATCCGCATCGGAAATTTCAATTTCCTGGAGAGAACAGATATTATCCACCGCACCTTCAGTAGCATAACTAACTGCATCCTCAGGATTAGGTTCTGCAGAAAAGAGAAGATATTCAGAAAAACCGGTTATGGCACCATTTTTTGCCGACTCTTTTATAGAATTTTTAATAATGAGCTCGTTCTGGAAAGAGCGCTCAACGGCGATTGCAGACGAAAAATCAGGATTTCCGGTAAAAACCGCTCTAGAAGATGCAAGAATAACAATCAGACAGACAAAGACAACAGCAAAGCTTACAAAACCTTTTTTCATGAAAAGAATTTATCTTACCTTGAGTGCATATTTCCCGACAGTTTCTTTTCCAAGTATCTTTCCTATCTCTGAATTGTTCGGGTCCATCAAAACAAAAGTGCCTGAGAATTTATCGGATAGTTCTATATTGCACACCGGACAAACCTTGCCTTCTTCAATAATTCTCTTGCACTGGGGACACGCGTTCATTTTTTATCCTCCGTTTTCTCGGTTTTTTTGGGCGGGGGGCTCTTTTTCTTGGACTCCTCAATCCACTCGTCCTTTCCGAGTCCGTCGCTTCTCATAGTAAGCCCTATTTTTGTATCGTTTATGTTTGATTTAAGAGAAACCGTTGAGACTTTTACCACACATTTGTCTCCTTTTTTGATTGATTTTTTCCCGCTTCTGGAAGTGATTTTCTTGAGTTTTTTGTTATGGGAAAACTTATCAGGGCCAAACTGGGAAATGTGCACCAGACCCTGAATCGGGCCTATGCTTGCAAATGCTCCGAAATCAACAAGGTCTTTTATCTCCGCATTGTAAACCTCGTTGACATGGGGAAGAAATGTGAGTGCTTCAAATCTTACTTTGTAATACGCAGATGCATCCCCTGGAATCACAAGACCTTCTGATTCAACATCGGCATCATACACAGCAATAACAAAACCAAGCTCTTTGAATATCCTTCTTTCATAATTCTCCCTTAAAAGACGTGTTATCGCCTCCCTAAGATTGCTTTTGAAAAGATTCGGCGGAAGTCTTACTTTGTCTTCAATTGTACGAACATAATACATCTACTCACCTCTAAGCCTCTAAACAACAGAATTTATGAACTATTAGATTTATAAAATGTGGCGGAACCCTTAAGTACAAAAAACATCCCCGCATAAAGGGGCATTTCTGTTTTTTCTCCTTTTTTCCCCGAAAATTCAGCCCCTTTCAAAAACAACGGACCGGCATCTTCATGGAATTGAATAATTGCAGATTCTCCGGAAAATGCAACTGCATCATTAAGAGGGTTAAAAGAGTCGATATCTTTTATCTCTTTGGCAACCAAGCCAGTGCCGCCGTGAATTGTATTCGGCATCCGGATTAATTTTGAAATATCGTAAGTCACTGCCGCATCAGCATCTACACTTCTCAAAGGAAGCCGGTCAAAAATATTCATCAGTTTTTTCTTGAGAACTGGAACACTGACCGGAATTCTGCTCCAGTTTCCGGTTTCGATTCCATTTATAAATGAATTTTTAAGGTCGTTATCTTTGAAATTCCTGTAAAATGAAGTTGGTTTTTCATTTAAAATTTCTATAATTCTTCTAGCCATCCTTCCTCTGTATCCTCCATCTTTTGAAGAAGGACCGAGAAGGGCGCCCCTTCTGGAGCTGTCGTCAAAAAATTCTGAAAACCTGAGTCCGACACCGCGTATGTAATCCACCATCTCCCTTCTTTCCTGCGAACCGAGCCCAACCACAGATTTGCTTCTCACGTGAATATGATAACCTCTGTTTCCTGAGAAAACATAGAATATTTCTTTTTTTGAAAGGCCAAAATCAGGAACAAGAAAATCTTCAACAAGCCTTACTGCATCCTGTTTTATTTCTTCCAGCCTGGAATAAAGTTCATATTTTCCTTCGGAATGCAGGTCAAGGTCAAATATCAGGTCGGCCCCCGTTCTTCTCTTTTTTTCTATCGGTGTTTCTGAAGGGAATTTATAGTAAGATGCAGAATAGGAAATATAAAAAGGAGGATTATCCGCAAGATAATTTCTTAGGGAAAGATTGTCCGGAAAACTCATATGCCTTGCGTCAATCTTTTTTTCAATTCCAACGCCTATCTCTCTCTGCTCTACCTGGGGGACATTTATCTCCGCATTTTTATAATATTCTGAAAAAAACTTCAGGATGTGCTTCTTTTCATCAAAGTTCATTTTCTTTTCCCCCTCCAGTTGACCGGATTTCCTATCCTGCAGTCTGCAGTGCACAGGCCGTAACCCTTGACTGTAGAACATGAAGGAACCACATAACCCCTTTTTTTTGCATGCTCCACCTGGTACTTTGTTATTTTTTCGCTGTAGTCCGGGGAATTGGAAAAGATATCAAGTATTTTTTCTGTCTCCAGTCCGGCATTTACAAGATAAACTGCAAGATACCATCTTGAAGGGTGGTTGAGGTTTTTATGCTTCATCAGGTCGTCAAGAAGATTCTCGATACACGGCGGGTTGTCCCCCCTCATGAGCGAGATTTTTTTGGGGGAAACTCTTGGAAGTTCGCTTATTATTTTTTTTGAAGCTGAAATAACATCGCTTCTGTTCTTCAGCTTAAAAATAGGCATTTTTTGTATATGGAGTCTCACCGCTTCTTCAAGAAGGCGGATTCTTTCGCTCCTGCTCACCTGCACAAAACCTTCTTTTATATTCCTGTTAATGAGTTTGTAGGTGAGGGAGCCTGGAGAATACTTCAGATAAGACGCAAAATGCACAAAGAATGAATCGTTATATTTAAGGAAAGTAATCCCGAATTCAGAAGCAAGAGCATCCGCATCCCCTTCAGGTTCTCTGGAGCTCTGCATAATTGATGATGCTCTTTTGGATTCTGCAACTGCATATTTATTTGTAAGATACGCATTTCTCATATAAGAAAGAATCATCCTTGAAGCTGCATAAGAGGCAATCTCCTCTATTTTGCTGAGCTCATCCGCGTATTCTTTTCTGGAAATAACCCCTTTGTTTATAGAATCCAGTATTCTGGAAACTGCCATTTCCATAATTCTTTCGTTTGGAACAATATTTCTGCTGCTAAGCAGTTCCTTTGAAATTCTGGAAAAAGGATATTTAACTGCAAAATCCAGACTGTGCATCAAAAAAATTAGGGGAAGAAGATTACTTAATCTTATTTCTCCAGCATCTCCAGATTTACAAGACTTTTAAAGACAAGATAGCCGATATCAAATGACAGGATACCCGCAAGGAATTGCCACTGGCCCATTAAGGCAAAGGGAACGGCCGCAAGCTCAAGGAAAGGCCTGAATTCCGCAACCCATTTGGGCTTGCTCCAGAATATAAGGCTGTCCAGCTCATCTATTGAGGCAAATACTGCAAAATATGCAAGAGGCAAAACTGCAAGTTCGGGAAGGCCGAAAAGCAGAAGAACTGCAACGGCAGTAAGTGTTCCGATAATATGGGAAATGTTGTCTATTTTCCTCATAAGCACCTGTGCGATTAAGGCACCTAAAAAAATCATTGAAAACGAAGCCTGTGAGATTATATAACCAATTAATGCCCCATAAACTACTGCAAAAAGATACCTGTAAACCGTTTTCGTTTTGACAGTGTCCTCCATTTCATCGGTCATTTTGACCATAAAACCTGCAAGAAAAGCAAGAACAAAATATTCCAACATGGGCTTACTTGGAGAACAAGGAATAATAAATTAACGGAAAAACTACTGTTGCATCGCCGTCCAAAGTTACCGAAGTCGCTTCTTCTTTTATTTTGCCCCAAGAAACCGCTTCCGAAGTTCTTGCACCTGAAAGTGAACCGTCCCACGGAGAAGCAGTGGTTATATAAACTGCATAATCCAAACCACCCCTGAGAAGATTAACGCCTATCGCGTGGTGTTTTGAAATCCCCCCTCCAAGTATTATGCCTCCCGTCTTCTCTGAATTAAGTGAAAGGGATGCAAGTTCTTTCATGTCTTTTGTAACATCAATCACAAAATCAGGATATTTCTGCTTGAAAAAATATGTCTGGAGTCCTATTGCGGAATCGGTAATTCCCGGAGAATAAACCGGAATTTCATTTTTGGAGCACCAGTATAAAAATGAATTTTTATTTTTTATTAAATTTCCGATTTCTTTTGAAATTTCGGAAGGAGAAACAATTTTATTTTTGCTGTAAAGTTTTTCAAATACCGGCTTCATCTTTTCTTCCAGAAGAACATACCTGTCGTTTGGAACAAGGATATTCCCTATTCTGTTGGTTCCTTCTTCATGAAGTTTTTTGTCGTCCATAAAAAATGAGCCGTGAAGATAATTGGAGTAAGAGCGGATTAAATCGTGGTCAAGCGAACCCCCGGTAGTAATTACTGCATCTATGAATTTGTTTTTTGCAAGACCGGTGAATAACCCTCTCAGTCCCGAAGCCATCATATTTGCGGTGAATGTGAAGAATACAGTTGCCTTTTCTTTTCTCATTTTTTTTATAATCTCAACTGCCCGGAAGAGATGCGATGCCTGAAATCCTGCTGAGTCCATACCCTCAGTGAGTTTTTTTATTGAAGGGCAGCTGTCCGGATAATCCTGAATTTCCATTAAAACATTGGGAGATAAAAGATTTAAAAAATAAAAGGAATCAGTCAGTGACTCCTTTTTTGTTTACTTTGAAAACACATTCCCCTTCCGGAAGGTTTGGGGAATCCACAAGTCTTGCAATCCTCTTCTCATCCTTGGACTTCCTCAAATAAAGCCTGTATGTTGAAGCATGCCCAAGAACATGGCCGCCGATTGGTTTTGTCGGGTCCCCGAAGAGTATTCCCGGGTTGTCCATCACCTGGTTTGTAATATAAACCGCAACATTGTAGTCATCTGCAAGCCTCTGGAGTGTGTGTATATGTTTGTTCATTTTCTGCTGTCTTTCCCCAAGCGCTCCACGGCCGATATAATCTGCCCTAAACTGAGAAGTAAATGAATCTATGACTATCAGCTTGATATTTTCATTCTGCAGAAGCTCTTCAGCCTTATCAACAAGGATGATCTGATGATCTGAATTTTCAGCCCTTGCAACCAGAATATTTTTCAGAACCTCATCAGTATTAAGGCCTGCACCCTCGGCTATTTGGGCTATTCTGTCCGGCCTGAATGTGTGCTCAGTATCTATAAATAAGGCCTTCCCTCCAAGACCTCCTTCCTCCTGGGGCTTCTGGACATTTACCGACAGCTGAAACGCCAGCTGGCTTTTTCCTGAAGAAAAACGGGCGTATGCTTCAGTTATTGCCTGCGTTTCAACCCCACCACCCAAAAGCTCGTCCAATGCTTTTGAACCTGTTGTTATCCTTCCTATGCTTTTCCTTCTTTCAAAAACCTGGTCTGCAGTCTCAAAAGTTGCCTCAAGGCCTTCTTTTGCAGCATCTATCGCCTTTTTTGCGGTTTCAACACCAATCTCGGCAACCTCCGCAAGTTCATGAGCTGAGCTTGTTGCAATAGAAGAAACATCCCCATAACCTGCTTCTTTAAGTTTTTGTGCAGTTGACGGCCCTATTCCGGGCAAATCTTCCAAATCCTCAATAACTCTCTTTTTTGCCATTCAAACACCTAATCTTTTTTATCATTAGTAAAAACCAGCAGTTTCAGCTTTCCTATATAAAGAGTATAAAACTCATTTCCGTTTTTTGAAACGTTTTTCCACATTCCGCCAACATTCCTGTAAAGCGTCTTTCCGTCCTTGTCCGAATCCGGCTGGACAACCCTAAAATCGGGTCGGTTGTTTGATGAACCTCCGGGAGTGCTTGAAGAACTGAGTTCTTCATAACCGCTTTCCTCTAAATTCTCTTCCATTTCTTCTACCATATTAAAACCTCCTGAGATATACCTATGCAGGTAATACCTATATACTAGTATATACTAAGGGAAGTTTAAAAAGAAAATTAGAGAGGTCATTTCCGTTAAAAATATTTTAAATCGCCATGACCCTCAATTCAATAAACTTTCTTTGTATTGCAGTTATGATCTCTCTTCCACTATCAGACTGTGGATTGGTATTGATGGACATTGCATCGTCCTTTGTCCTTGTGGATGCACTGCTCCCGCATTCAATTATCAAATCCTGCTTTTTCAAAAAGTCCAACACCGTTTCCGGGTCATTTATTCCGGACCTGCGCATATTCTTTCTGACAATGCTTCCACGGAGATGATATCCGCCGGCCTTGCATTTCGGAGTTCCAAATCCAAACCCTTTGCATAATGAACAAACAATCTCATATTCACTTATGCCTGCATAAGAAAGCTTTTCTTTTACTGAAGAATTAAACTCCACAGCACGCAGAACATCCCTTTCAAGTTCAAACGTTCTGCTGGTATCTGAAACTGGACTGGCCGCCGTTTTTCTCTGAATAGGTTCAGCAGTACAAGCCATTCCAGGAGAACGTGAATCCCCATTTTCAGTCTCAAAAATGCTTTCGAATATCTCCCATGAATCTCTTGTACCTGCATTAATCATTCTGACGGCAAACTCTGCAGGAACCCCCAAACTTATAGATTCCCGGTAAAGAGATTGCAATCCCTTTATTTTTTTCCTTCTGGTATCTCTCCTCTTCCGCATAGATGACAATTCAGCCCGTCTTTCCAAAATCTCATGTTTTTTGACAATCCCGCACAGGCCTGGAAAATTATTCCGCAGATATTCTGCCTCATCCCCAATACATCTTCCCCCAGACAATTCAGAACTTTCCGAAAAGAAATATTCATTCTCATTTTTGATGCCTGCAGGTTTTTTTCTTTTTTCAGTTTCAATTCTGCTCTGGGCCTTAAGCATTTCCAGAGCATCCTTATAGACAAGCGATATCTTTTCCCTAAGGTACCTTACCCGCCTTTTGCCCTTGGTTTTTCTAATAAAAGCATCAAGTTCCAGAAGGCGGATTCCCAACCGGATTTCAAATTCAGAAGCCTGAATATATCTGGTTAAATCAAACTGTGTAAGAGAAGCTGAAATCACAGTTAAAAGAGAAACTGCCCGGTGATTCTCATCATCTCTTGTTATTTCAATCTCTTCAAAATAAGGACTCCCCGCTTCATTAGTCATTTTAACAAGTGCAGGCGGACTTTGTGATGAAGCCAGCTGTTTTGCCATCAGAATTGCTGTTTCATAGTCCAGTTTAGCAGGGTCCAAAAACCCATTCCCAGACTCCGGAGAAGATTTTGTAACGTACTTGCCGTTAAGTTCATTATTTGGAATGGATTCAAGAAGAGTATCCACAATCTTGATTCCCGTTTGGGGAAAGGCGCTCTTTAGAACCAGTTCAAGTTTCCTTACTTTTTTTGCAGTGTCGCCGAGCCGCCTAAGTTCATTAGCCTTCCTGAGGCTGTCCTTTGCAGTACGAATCCACTTTGGTCTGGTTTGGATAATAATCATTGCGAACACCCAATTAAGTTGTAGAATATGAATAAAAAGGATTATAAATAACACTTATAGATACCTTTATTAATTTAAGACCAATAAAAAAATTTATGAGAAAAAGCCTCCGCATACTTGAACCCCTGGTAAAAAGCATATTCTGGATAATCGTTCTTATGGCATTAATATATCTGATAAATCTTGCATCAGACAAAACATACAATGAAAAAATATATGAAGTGGGGCAGTTTCTTTCAAACAATCTTGCTTTATTCATAATCGCATCGCTGTTTTTCAATTACGCAGAATACTTCATTGAAAGTATCCAAAAGCTGGACGCAGCCGTTCAGCTCGTTGAATCAATAGAAATTACTTTTGCAGCGTGGATAATCGGTTCTCTTGCTGTAATAGTGGGGGATTCCGAACCTCTGGTAATGGGCATCGGACAGTTCATACTTCAGTATCTCTTCGTAATATTCATAGCAATCGCGGTGACACTGTATTTCTTAAGATTCCTTGAGGAGACCAAAAAATAGACGATTAATTAAAAACATTCCTGTTCCAAATATAATCATAGCTATGACGAGACCGTTCCAGCCTGACAGGTGATGACCAGAGTAGCTTCTGAGCTATACTATTTTAATCTTAAACATACCCAATCTGATTAATGGAAAAAAAAGAGTTCATTGAATATTTAAACACGTTCACAGAAGGGGAAAGGGCATATCACAGCCTAACCCGTCCCAAAAGGTTCTTTAGGGTTAACTCTCTTAAAATATCATTAAAAGAATTCCTCAGTTCCTCAAAAATTAAAAGAAACCAGACAGAATACTGGGAAAATGCATTCAGCCTTGAGGAAGATATCCAGATAGGCAGAACATGGGAATATTTCCTTGGATATCTCCACCCCCAAAGCATGGCATCAATGATACCTCCCATTGTTTTAAACCCAAAACCCAAAGAAAGTGTCCTTGACATCACCGCCGCACCAGGCTCAAAAACAACCCAGATGAGCGCGATGATGAAAAATACGGGAATGATTCTTGCAAATGACAAAAAAGAAAGGCTCACTTCATTGATGGGAAATATCACCCGGCTGGGGGTGATAAATACAATTTCAACAGCAAAGGATGCAAAAAAACTTAAGATAAGGAATAGATTTGACAGGGCGCTTCTGGATGCTCCGTGCACTGCGCTAGGGGGGGAAAAATTTGCCCATTTAAGATACGATTATGAAATGTCAAAAAGAATCTCAGTGATACAAAAAACAATGATACTGAACACCTTTGACTCTTTAAAAGAAGGTGGAACAATGGTTTATTCAACCTGCACATTTTCTTCAGAAGAAAATGAGGGGATTGTGGAATTCCTGCTTCACAAAAGGGAGGAAGCGGAACTGCAGAACATTGAACTGGAAATACCGCACGAAAAAGGATTCGGTATGGAAAAAGCATGGAGAATATATCCCCAGCACCTTGAAAGCGAAGGTTTTTTTATAGCAAAAATAAGGAGGGGGAAAAGATGAAGGTTTCTGAATTTAAAGGGTTTCTTAAGGAAAGATTTGGAATTCAGAATATCCCTTATATCCTGATAAAATCTAAAGGAACCGAGATAAGAATAGTTTCTGAAGAAGTAATGCACACTGGGGATGTATACAAGGGAATGAAAGGATTCGTTGCACACACCCGGGGAAT
>JAFGQX010000056.1 GCA_016935455.1 Microcaldota archaeon | reverse complement strand
CTATACCTTCCAGCTGTTCTTTGGTTATTTTGTCTCTTACCGGAAACCAGCTCCCAAGAGTTATCTCTTCGCCTTTGTAGTCAACCATCTGGCATACAGAATAAGGAACTTTTATTAATTCAAGAACCTTAAGCCTGTGATTCCCGTCAAGAACAATATTTGTTTTTTTATCCACAATAATTGGGTCGACAATCTGCCCTATATTGAGCATCGCTTCCTTTAACCTTAAAAGATTGTGCGGCACCCTTTCTTCATGATGCTTGAGGTCCTTTACCTTTATAATCTCCAATTTTTCATATATTTCCTCATATATGCTCATTTCCCCACCAAATCCAGTCAAGTTTTCAGTCTTAAATGCAACCGCCGTTGATTTGAACTTCCTTTCAGTCGTTCAAAACCGTCAGTCTTAAATGCGACCGCCGTTGATTTGAACTATGCGACTGCCGGGGTTTCCCAAGAGGCTAATCACAATAAATTTGTTTAATCCCCTTTTTCGAACCCGGGTCACAAGATTGGCAATCTTGAATCCTACCGTTATCCGCTTTATACAAAGATATAAAGCTCTAGACTACAGTCGCAATTAATAGTAGTTTTGTGCCTGTTTATTTTAAAAACATTCTACTTTCCGCAAAAATAAACTTAAAAAACATTATCTGTTCACTATATTCTCATGTTTTTCAACAAGAATCTGTTTAATCTGAGAAATCTGGGATTCTTCTTTTTGTTTGTTGCGGTTACCCTCTTGGGGTATCATTTTAACGTATTCCAGATGTGGGGGGCAGACTCGGCATATTTTACAGCATACCAGTTTTTCGGACCACTTCCTGCGGCATTTTTAGGTCCTTTCGCAGGTGCAATTGCAGTTATAATCGCGGCAGGGCTCAATTTCGGCTTAATGGGGGAAACAATCACCATCTTTTCAATAGGAAGGCTGTTTACAATGGTTCTTGCAACCTGGTATTTTGCAACCTATAAAGAGAATAAGATAGTTCCTTTGATACCTTTAATAGGGACATTCCTTTTTGTAATAAACCCAATAGGGATGCAGGCCTGGTATTATTCTTTATTCTGGGTTATTCCTGCAGTGATTTCCTTTGCACTTCCCAAAAATCTGTTTTTAAGGGCTTTGGGGGCTACATTCTGTGCTCATGCAGTGGGTTCAATTGCATTCCTTTACTCAATAGGAGGAACTCCCGAGATGTGGATTTCCCTAATTCCTGTTGTTGCAGTGGAAAGAGTGGTGTATGCTCTGGGAATAGGCGGTTCATTCATAGTATTTAACTCAGTATTAAACCACCTATTTGGAAAAGAACAAAAGGATTCCATTCTGCACATTGAAAAGGAGTATTCTTACTTCTAATTTTCCTTTTTTTATTTATTTTTGAATCAGAAAAGAAAGAGAAAGATTTAAAATATTTAAATTACGCTATTAAAGTGGTGGATATATGCCTGAAAGTACGATTGCGAAAAAGAAGAAATTTGAATACAAATATGATGGGAAACCCTTAACTCCTGAGAATTTTTTGAAATTAGATGACAAAGAAAAAGCAAAAGCAATTATGGAAACCTTGGGATACGAGAAAAAGAAGCTTGTTCCATCTAAAACAGAAAAAATTCCTGAAACTTTTGTTAAACCGGAAATAAATTATACTTATTTTGATTTATACGGCGGAAAAGGACTGGGCAGGTATTATACAGCTGAAACAGGAGAGCTGGTGGTCCAGGAAAAAAGTTCAAAAACCGGAGAGCAATGGAAAGAAGTAACTGGATGGAAAGTAAATCTTACTAAAATTTTGGATAAATTAGTCAACAATCCGGATACCACTGATTTTACTGTGAATGGACAGACTTATTCCATGGTAAAAACAACATATGGGGTTGTGATTGCAGAAAAAACATACAATTCAGAAATTGATAAAGACGTGTACAAAGTAGTTTACAATAAAACCGGGCGGATTGACCTTTTCAAATCGGCAGCCGATAAAAAGTTAAAGAATTCATTGATGAATTCATATTCAGAATATGTAAGCTACCTGAACAAGGAACATAAAGGTGAAATTGTTTACAAGGACGACACTGCCTGGCTTGTAACCTTTGATTCAAAAGGAGCTGTAAAAGCAGTTTTCTCAGACATTGGTTCTGAAGAAATGAAAACATATCTTCCTTCCCAATTTTCACAACATTCTGATATTGTTGATGCAGTCAAACTGAGCATGAAGAAAAGCGAATATTTCTATATCGGGGAAAAAGGCTATGAAACTGCAGTTGTGGATGGAAAAGTTCTGGTCATGGGTGAAGGCGGACATGTTATAACCGATAAAAAAGAACTTGACAAAGCCGTTGAACATGCAAAGAGAATTATGAATCCCAAGAATCTTTTTTGGGTCGGGGTTCCCCTTGAATATCTCCCTGAAATTCTGTGGAAAGACATGCCTTTCATATTTATTGAGAACGACGTTCTTGACGCAACGGCTTATATTGGAGAAGACGGTAAAGTAACTCTTAAAACAATGTTCGGAAGTCCGACTGTTCTGGAAAATGAAGATGCACTGGCTTTTGCAAAAAGTAAGGCAGGCGCTTTTGACCTTACAGACAAGATTGCAGGGGGTGTTCCGGGCTATGTGGTTAGTTATAAAGGAAAGAAATACACCGTTGTAGTCGACCCCTCAGAGAAAAAATTTATGGTTAGTGATGAAAACGGAAAATTAGTGAAAGCCGATTCCAAGAAATTCCTTGCAGCGGTATTTAATGAAACGGACTTGGTGGTTCCTGAAGAGAAGCTTACAATCTATGATGAATATAACACATACCACAGAGTCAAATACCTCTTTGGGGATGAGGTAATCGTTAAGAAAGAAAGCGACGGAACAATTTCAATCGTTGAAGATAAAGATGTTGAATATCTTGCAGATTTGTATACTGCCGGAGTTGCAGGTTTCAAACTTGAGAATGGCAGACTTTCTTTTGAAACCACTGGAGGAGTAAAATATGAACTTTCAAAAAATGGAAAAGTTCTGAAGTACACAACTCCCAGCGGGAAGTCCAAAACACTTTTTGGAAAAGTAGTCGTGGGGACAATGGTGAAAGGAGGAATCTCTTTTGGTTCTCTTGCAGACCCATTTGAAAAGGCAATAATTGCAAAAGCCATCAAAGCCCGCGACACTATCCTCGCTTATTTGGTTGAAACTGAAAAAGTCCAAAAAGGACAGATGGTTGCAGGAACAGAGTTCTGACTTTGGAGACCATTTTATAAACATATCCTCCAATATTTTTTCTTTATATCTTTATGGGCCTGTAGCTCAGCCTGGTTAGAGCGCCGGTCTTATATGGCCCACTCTAATACACATATAGGACAGGCCTGAGCAAACCGGAGGTCCTGGGTTCAAACACCGCTTTTGATTTCTGCCTTTAAAAGGGCAAAAGCAGTGGCGCAAAACCCTGAGGTCTTCTATAGTCCTCTGGGCAGGAAAATCCCAGCAGGCCCATTTATTAATCTTGATTAGGAATTTATCCAGGTGCACTATATGGAAAAAGTAAAATATAAGACTAAACTTCAATCCATTAAATTAAAACCTTCAACAGAAGTTTTAAAAACCGGAGAAAAGAGCGGAGCTATTCTGGACAAATCCAAATTAAAAGAATCTATCCCAAAAAAACTGGCTGCAGAAAATCATTCTCCAGAAGAAAAAGTTAAAACCAAACCTTCAAAACTTACAGTGTTAAAGAAACTTTAGTATTTATTAAATTTTACATCTTATTTAATTTGGTGATTATAATGGCAGAAGCTTATAAGAAAGCAGTAGGAAAAAAGAAGGCCGTTCCGACAAAAGTCAAAGAGAAAGTTGACAACACCACGATTTTAAAATTCCTTAATGGCATTCCCGGAGAGTATGTATCTAAATCCGAATTGAATGATCTTGCAGAGGGAAAGGTAAACCCCGACAGAGTAAAAAAGAAAACCATATTGAAGTATTTCAATGGTCTTCCCAAACAGAATAAAGATTTCTATGACGCACTCAAAAAAGCTTGGGTTCCATTGAAAAAACAAGAAAAAGAAGCTAAGGGATTATAATTCCCATTTTTTTCTTTACTTCTAGTTTTTTAAATAAGTAGTTTCCTATCTATTTGTGGTCTAATGCCGGTTGAAATTGAAAAATCCATTTATGATGAAGCAAAGGATATTTTAAAGAAAAATAATGTCCCGATTTCATTTACTGCATCCCAGATTAAAGAATTCAAATCTTATCTGAAAAGTATGAAAAATGTGGCTACATTTGAAATTGCTTCCAAACTTTATGCTACATATAAAATTTCCGGGGATTCCAGGTTTAAAGAAGAAGCTGAGAAGAGAATGAAGACCCTTTATGATTCACTCAAGCCCTACGGAGGGTACAGAAAAACGGGCAAACAGCTTGAGAGTATGATGTCTGATTTTGTCAAAGGAAAAACTGTGTCCATTAGCTCACTATTTAAAGAGGAAAATAAGGAGGAAAAGAAATCCCTTGCAACACTCGTTCCAATGCCGAAAATGGATTTAAGCGAAAAAGTTGCAGTTGGAAAATATAAAGTCGGGCAGCTTGAAAAAGAAATGGAAAAAGAAGCATTGGCCTCGTTAAGAAAGGAAAAAGAACCTGAAAAAGCAAAAGAAATAAGAAAAGCTGAGGAACAGTATGCCGAAAAAGGAAAGAGAGGAATAGAAACAAAAGTTAAATTTGAGGAGATGACCAAAGCAAAAAAAGCAGTGGAAACAGCCTTAAAAAAAGAACCCGAGAAGAAAAAACCTGGGTTTACGGTGTCTGAAGAAAAAAAGAAAGAAATGAAAAATGTTGGTGTTTTACAATTCCTTGGGGGAGGTCCGAAATCAAAAATAAAAGCAAAATGGGGAGAACAAACCAAAAAAGAAGAACCAAAGGCAAAGGCTGAGGAAGAGATTAAAGTTAAAGCCAATAAAAAACCGGTAAAATTTGCAACGCTTGATACAAAGAGTAAAACGAAGCTCAAAACAGAAAAAATCGTTGGTTCTAAAGAAGAGTTCGTTCCTAAATTTGAAGCGTCCAAATCCTATCCTAATAAATCTGAAAAGAACTGGTCGGGAAGGTTTGATGTGGGCGCGTTTGCAGTATTCAAAAAACCTGGAAAAGAACATGCAGACATATACCAATTAACTGGAGAGCAAAAAGGCGATAAGATAACAAATGTAAAACCCGCTAAAAATCCCCTCAATTTAAATATTGAGACCCAGTTGGCCAAATTTAAAGCCGTTGTATCTAAAATGTATGAACATCTGCAAGAATTTGAATTTAAAAGAACCCTTACAGATAAAGGCGTTGAATATAGTGTTTCTAATTTTTTTGAAGGTGGAACGGTGATAGTCACTATTCCGGCTGACAAAACTTATAAAGATGCAAAATTTGAT
>JAFGQX010000055.1 GCA_016935455.1 Microcaldota archaeon | reverse complement strand
TTTCTCCCCGCTTACTGATGAGGATATAAGCGCCGGCCCTTCATCGATATAAAGCTCTCCATTTGAATCCGGATAAACTTTTTTGAATATTACTTTTCCGGTGTAATACCCTTCGCTGTCAATACCAAGAATGTCTGCACGGATATACTTTTCCGAGCCTGAAAAGGGGCCGGTATAAAATGTTTTTGTAATGCTTGAATTTGACTCTTCAAGCTGGTACTGGCGGATATTCTCGGGGACAATCCAGGGAGTCTGGAAAACAAGTTTTGATATTTCTGTTCCTGCCTTTTCTCCGTCTTCCCTCCATCCTCCGTCAAGAGTCTGGGGAATAATTACCAGATAACCGTTGCTGTTTGTATTCTTAATGACGCTCAGCGCTCCGAGTATAATGGAGGATTCATAATCGGAGGACTTTCCTTCTGCAGTATAACCCGGGCGGAAAAGTTCGATGCCCTGCGCGGTTGGCGAAGTTTTTTTGAATATTATGCCTATCTTATCAAGCGATGTCTGGGGAGTCTGCTGTACAATCCCGTTTTCATCAATAACCTCGGTAAAATCCTGCCCTATATAAATTATATGCGCGCCCCTTTCCAGAATTCTTCTTATATTCTGTTCTCCGTCTTCAGCCATCTGCTTGGGGAGCCTGCCTGTCGGAACTATTACGAGGCTTCCTTTCTGGACTGTTTTCAGCTGCTCAACAGTTATATCGCTGGCAGCCATCTGCTTTGTTTCAAGGATATCCTTGAGAGTTCTCTTAAAATCACCGAATGAATTTGTCTGAGTGTAGTCGCGGGGGTTTGAAAGTATATAAACCTGCGAAGGCGGTGTTTCACCGTAAACACTTAAGGTAAGTGTGGGCTCCTGAACCGAAACAAGAGAATATGCAATATCCAGATATCCCGCGTGAAGATTCTGTTCTTCCGAACCGTAAGATATCATCCCGCCGTCCTGGAGAGATGCGGAAAAAAATGAAGAGGGAAATTCGGTCTTTTCAGGAACTGAAGAAATGGCGTTCAGCTGGAAGTAGATAAAAAGTCCCGTACCCAAAAGAATCAACAGTGCAAGCACTCCGCCAATAAGAAGGGGATTCAAGCCGGGTTTTGCCTTTTCTTTCTCTGGATGCAGTTTTTTTTCAGAAGGTGCAAAAAGGCTTTTTGCTTTCTTTTTAATCTCATCCAGAGGGGTTTTCTCAATAATTCTAAATTGTTTCTCATAGTCATAACTGCGGTTGATGTCAAACGAATACGTTGTTTTTTTTATTGCTACCTTTTTAATCTTTTTTTCAGCCATTAAAATTACCTTGCAGCACTAAGATAACCTTCAGTAACCATCATATTAAGGACATCTTCAACCCTGCCCTCGCTTATATTGTAAACCTTTGAAAACTCAGGGATGTTTATCTTTCCGCTGTGGTCCCTTATCCACTCAACAAGGCGGGTTTTCAAAGATTCATCGGAAATTGCTTCAAATTTTGAAAGTTTCAAAGTGAGTTCTTCGTTCTGGTTTTTCAGCTCATATATCTTGTTTTTGAGCTCTTCGTTCTGGTTTTTAAGCGAGCTGGCTTTTGACCTGAGCTGGGCAACCTCTTTTTTCATAGTGTCATATTCAATATAAACCTTCGAGCTTTCCTTGTCAATAAGCTCTCCAAGGCCTTTAACCGCATCTTCAATGAGGCTGAAAACAAGTCTTGTTTCAACCTGATAATTTTTTCCCATCAGGTTAAGTATATTTATAAAATACCTTACCACATCCAGTTTTCTTTTATTCGGAGCAATGTTTGGTGGGATTGAATAAACAACACTGGCTTCTTCCTTTTTTATCCTGAGTAGTGTAAAAGTGTACGGTTTTCCGTTTATATCCCGGCTTTCCACGTAAGCAACATTAATCGCATTGCTTTCCGGAGCAACCTCAAGAAATGAAACTGCACTGAGGATTTTTGAAATTTCCTTGAAAGAACTTTTTAGTTTTCCGCTGACTGTAAAACTATCCACAAGAGGATTGTGCACTTCCTCGCTTTTTTTGCTTCCTTTCAGAATATCAACCATTCATGTCCCCTCCGCAGCAGGAGTGTATTTGAGTATTCCCGCCAGAACTATAAGTATTGCCCCCACCAGAAGACCTGCAAGGAAAGAAGACAGCCTGAACTGTCCTGCTGCAATTATCGGAAGAAAACCAAGACCAAGAAATATCAGGACTGAAAGAGCAATTATCAGAACCATATTTTTTTCATAATCCTTTCTCTTCCTCTTGTGCTCCTGAAGGCATTCTGCGCATATGTAAAGTTCATTGTTCGCAGCAATATTAAGCTTCTTTTTAATGCTTCTTATTGTTTTTATTATTCTGTCATCTTTAACTTTTACTGCCTTTTTAAGGTCTTCTTTTTTAAGCTCTTTTTTACATTCAATGCAGACTTTCATGTTAATCCTCCAGAACAAGCTGTGAAATATCCCGCCCTTCAAATTTGCTTCTCTTTTTGTCTACATTGACAAAAATATTTATCATCACTGAATCTTCAATCCCCATCTCCTGAAGGAAATCAGCTATTCTTTTTCTTTCAAGACCTGTCCTTTCAAGAAGAAGAACAAAAGCAATGATGCCCATTCTCCGGTTGTTTCTGTCAAAAAGTCCGAGCATGTTTACTATATTTTCTTCTGAAAGCCCGTATTCAATCAGTTTCCTCCTAAATTCTCCCTTATCAAAAGCTATTGATTTGGCCATAGTATCATCCTTTTTCTGTTTGTCGGTCAGAACACTTTCCAATAGAAGGAAATATTCAACCGAAGGCTCCTCCCCGACTATTTTGTCTATAAGGAATGTTGAGGGGTAGGGTGTCGGCGTGGTGAATGCCATATTAACCGCAGTCTGTCCGACGCCAAGAGTGGAAATTTCATGCCTCATAAATTCAGAGAAATTCAATGTTCCCTGAAGATAATCAAGGTATTTTTCAAATTTAACCTTGAGAATAAATGTTGTTCCGACATTTGAAAATATCGCCTCGCTTATATCTGTCGGGTTCTGGCTTGCAATTATCATTCCGAAATTATATTTTCGTCCTTCCCTGACAATCATCACAGCATCGCTGTTTTCCTCTTTGGATATCTTCCACGCTTCGTCAAGGACAACCAGGAGCCTGAGTCCCTTTGTTTTTGCCCATCCTGTCGCTCTCATTTTTTCTTTTATAAACTGAAGGATTGTAAGGGCGCCGAGTGCTCTTGCCCTTTCATCCGGAAGGCCGGAAAGGTCAATATCAACAACCCCGCTGGTAATAAGTTTTTCAAGGTCTATTGTGCTTTTTCTTGCAAAGTAATCCTCTCCGGGCTTGGTGAATTTTTTAAGCCGGTAGATTGCGTTTTCAAGTTCTGCAGGAAATTCATAGGTCCCCATTGAAGCTTTTTCTTCAAGTATTTTGACTACGTTCTTGAGTGTCGGGGGTTTGAGCGGTTTTCCAAGCTCGTCTTTCTGCTCGACTGCATCCATCTGGAATTTGTCTCTAATGTATGCTTTTTCTATTGCCTCTTCCGTCAGTCTTTTTTGTTCGGGATAATTTCCTATGTCTGTAAGAAGTTCAAGAGTTCTCATAACTTGCTTTATCCTGTTGTAAGGCTTCATTCCTCCAAGGTCAAGAAGGTTGATGTATGAGCCTTTTCCAAGAGCAAGTATCTCTCCCCCTATATCTCTCACCCAGTCCTTGTATTCCCCGGCCCAGTCTATTATTACTGCATTGGAGTTCCAGGTGATTGATGCCCTTATAAGGAATGTTTTGATAAAGTAGCTTTTACCTGAACCTGAAATACCCACAACTGCAATGTGCGGATTAGTCACATTTTCGTACGACCAGAAAAAGGGGACGTGGAGCATTTTTGTTTTTCCCACAAATATTGAATTTGCCGGGTCTCTGCAGAGAATTTCCATCGGAGGCTCGGCCGGATGAACAAGAAGATTTCTTCTTGAAAGGGATTTGTTGGATATCCTAGAAATTTCCAGAACGCCCATTAGACCACCGAATCTTCGATTCCTTCTCTTGAGGACGGGAAGAACATTTCCCATTCAAAACATTTAAGCATGCTGTCGGCGGTGAGGAGTTCCACTTCAACGTTCAAAGAATTTGCAAGAAGGGTTCTGAGTTCTTTTGCCTGCGCTTTTGCTTCTGCAATCGCAGCTTCCTTGCTTATTCCTTTGGCGGTGGTCATCGCATATGCAATAACACCCATTGGTTTCTCGCCTCTCACCATTTTGTTGATTTCATTGTCATATTTCGCAACTTCTCTTTCATAACGGTCTATTTTCAGGACATCCGGATCAGGTTTTTCTTTTTCCCTTGCAAGCCTCAGCTGGGCTTCAGCTCTTTTTGTTTCCAGGTCTTTCCTCTTTGCACTGATGTCCTCAACATAAACCAGATAGGATATTTTGGTTACATATTTCATATTGGAGATTGCTCTTTCAAAATACTCATTATATGCTATATTTTGTTCAAGAGATTTTTCGGTTGAAGATTCATATATCTTGATGCTTAAAAATGAGGATGCGAGATATTCGTTTCCTGATTTTTTTACAATCACATCCTGGCTTGGCGGTATCTCATATGGCTCTTCAAGATAAACGGATGTTTTTGTCTGTTTTGTAATAAGAGGCATAACAACATAGCCGAACTTCATCAAAGCTATTGAAGCCACTGCCCCTGCCCCTGCAAAAAGACCTCCCAAAAGAGACAAAATCCCTCCTCCCCCAATCATAGATAAAAGGAAGCCGAGGCCTGCGATTCCTATCGCGATATACATATACAATTTCCTCTGTCCGACCATAGCACCACTACGGTAAGAGTTATACGTTATACTTTATAAATATTAGTTCAGCTTTCGCTTATTTGCTGCCGGCCAGTGCTTTTTTTGCAGTTTCCAGGGGAAGAAGAGCACATCTTAGTCTTGAAGGGTTTCTGGAAAGGTCCATTCCAAGAATTTTTTGAATGTCGTCTTTGTCTAAATTTCTTACTTCCTCCGGTGTTTTTCCTTTTAAAAAATCAGTTAGAAGAGATGCGGAAGCCATACTTATGGCACAACCCTCGCCTTCAAATTTTGCATCAATTATTTTGTTATTTTTTACCTGGAGATAGATTCTAATTATGTCTCCGCAGGCTGAGTTTCTAAGTTCTGCAGTGTAATCTGCATCCGGGATTGTCCCAAAATTAAGGGGATTCTTATAAAGCTCTATAATTCTTTCTCTGGCAATCTCATCCATTTAAACACCGAATATTTTCTTTACTTTTACTAGATTCTCAATAAGAAAGTCAATCTCTTCCTCGGTGTTGTAGATGTAAAAACTTGCCCGTGTAGTAGGCTGGAGACCCATTGATTCGTGCAAAGGCTGGGCGCAGTGATAACCCGACCGTAAGCAAATGCCCTCTTCACTTAAAATGGAGGCAACATCATGAGGATGAACTCCTTTCACCTCAAATGTGATGATTCCGCTTCTTCTTGAAGAATCCTGCGGGCCAATAATGGAAATGCCGTTTACAGCCCCAAGTTTTTCAAGCGCATATGAAACAAGCTTTTTTTCATGAGCCCTGATATTCTCCATTCCGATTTGTTCCAGATAATCTACTGCAGAACCCAAACCAACTGCACCTGAGATGTTGGGTGTTCCGGCTTCAAATTTATAAGGAACAGAATTCCATCTCATATCATACTTGTGCGCCTCAACCACCATTTCCCCCCCAAATAAAAACGGATTCATAGAATCAAGGATTTCTTTTTTTCCGTATAAAACGCCTATTCCAGTGGGGGCAAGCATTTTATGGCCGGTGAATGCAAGAAAATCACACCCAATACTTTGAATATCGACTTTCATATGCGGGGCGCTCTGGGAGGCGTCAACAAGGGAAACCGCACCTTCTTCACTGGCAGTCCTACATATTTTCTCCACATCGTTAATTACCCCAGTAACGTTGGAAACGTGGACAACTGAAACAAATTTTGCGCCTTTTATCTTTTCAAGCTCTCCTTCCTTAATTAAGCCTTCCTTATCCAGTTCAAGATATTCAAGGGTGGCGCCTTTTTCTTTTGCAAGGACAACCCAAGGTATCAGATTTGAATGGTGTTCCATTTCAGAGATTACAATCTTGTCTCCTCTGGAAATGTTCTCTTTCCCCCACGAATACATTACTAAATTTATAGATTCGGTTGCATTTCTCGTAAAGATTATTTCTTCCGGATTTTTTGAATGAATAAAACGGGAAACCTTATTTCTGGAATCGTCATACATTAAGGTAGATTCTTCGCTTAAAATGTGGATTCCACGGTGTATATTTGCATTGTTTTTCTTGTAAAAATTGGATACTGCATCTATAACCTGAATGGGTTTCTGGCTTGTTGCACCATTGTCAAGATAGATTAGTTTTTTTCCATTTATCTTTCTTTTCAGAATTGGAAAATCATTCCTTATTTTTTCAACATCCATATTAATCCTCTGAGTATCCTTTTTTCTGAATCTTTTCAAGAATCTCCGGGCCGCCAACCTGAGAAACTGAACCGTTATTCATTAGAATTACTTTATCCGGAGTTATAATTTCGGAAATTTTACTCTGGTGGGTGATAAGCAGTATTGTTTTTCCTTTTTCTTTTAACTTTTCAAGGAGATCTCCAAGCATTCTTAGGCCGTCCGCATCCATTCCGGAATCCGGCTCGTCAAGCATTATGAATTCGGGGTTCAGCTCCGCAAGCTGAAGAAGTTCTGCCCTCTTTTTTTCTCCTCCTGAAAAGTTTACATTGATATCTTTTCCGACATATTCCTGTTTCAGCCCTATTTTCTCAGCATTTTCTTGAATTCTTTTTTTCTCAACGATTATGTCTTTTTTTCCTCCTTTTAGTTTGTACAGCATTTTAAGTATGGTAACGCCTTCTATTGCCGGAGGGTCCTGGAAAGAAAGGAACATACCGAGTTTTGCACGTTCATCAGTTCTTAAATTAGTTATGTTCCTGCCTTCTAAGAATATATTTCCGCTGGTTTTAAGGCTGGGGTCGCCCATAAGTGCTCTGCACAATGTGCTTTTTCCTGAGCCGTTCGGGCCCAATATCAAAACGAACTCTCCTTTTTTGATATCAAATGATACATTATCCAGTATAGTACTATGAAAACCCGCAGAAAGGTTCTCAATTTTGAGATAAATCATCGGAAAAATGTCTGGTGGCAAGTTAATAAATAATTATGCCTGTCTCAAAATAACCAATGGAAAAAGGACTCAGCAAAAAAAAGATCAGGGAGATATCCGCCATTAAAAATGAGCCGGAATGGATGCTGGAAAAAAGACTGGGGGCATACAATATTTTTATTGGAAAAAAAATTCCCGAATGGGGGCCGGATTTATCTGAACTTGATTTCGGCGAGATAGTATATTATATTAAAGGGGAAAAAAGGAAGGCGACTGACTGGAAAAATGTTCCGGAGAAAATAAAAAAGCAGTTTGAAGAACTGGGTATTCCAAAAGCTGAAAAAAAACTTCTTGGGGGCTCTCTTGCACACTATGAATCCACTGCAGTATATGAACAGCTGAAAAAAAGATGGGAAAAACAGGGGGTAATATTCACTGATATGGATTCAGCACTTAAGAAATATCCCGAGATGGTAAAAAAATATTTTGGAAAGCTTGTTCCGCCTTCTGACAACAAATTCTCGGCTCTTAATACTGCAGTATGGTCAGGGGGAACATTCATATACATTCCTAAAAACACAAAAGTTGAAGCTCCCCTTCAGACGTATTTTAAGATGAATACGCAGAATATGGGCCAGTTTGAAAGAACCCTGATAATTGCTGATGAAGGTGCTGAGGTGCATTATATTGAAGGGTGCTCTGCACCCACATATTCCACAGCATCACTTCACGCTGCAGTGGTTGAGGTTTTTGCATCTAAAAACTCAAAAGTACGATATACCACCATCCAAAACTGGTCTACAAATGTTTACAATCTTGCAACAAAAAGGGCTTTTGCAGAGGAAAACGCATACATTGAATGGATGGACGGAAATATTGGTTCAAAGGTAAATATGAAATACCCCTCGGTTCTGCTTTCCGGAAAAGGTGCAAAGTGCGAGATGCTCAGCATCGGATATGCCGGAGGAGGGCAGATTCAGGATACGGGAGGAAAGATATTCCATCTGGCACCAGAAACACATTCATCGATAACATCAAAATCAATATCAAAAGACGGCGGAACAGCAAATTACAGGGGAATAATTGATGCAACCAAAGATGCTGAAGGCATCGTGTCAAGTGTAAGATGTGATGGAATAGTGCTTGATGAAAAATCCCATTCAAATACATACCCCAAAATAAAAGCAAAAGGGAAAAAAGCATCTGTCTCACATGAAGCTTCGGTGGGAAAAATAAGCGAAGAATCCATTTTTTATCTTATGAGCAGAGGTTTCAGCAGGGACGAGGCACACAGGATGCTGGTAATCGGCTTTGCCGAGGAATTCATAAAAAAACTTCCTTTTGAATACGCAGTGGAGATAAACAAGCTTCTGGATATGGAGGTCGGAGAAAAATGAACCGGAAAGAAATAAGGAAAAACGCCATCTATCTGGAAAAAGGAGAAACCATAGAAATAAATGAAGATAAATACAAGGGCGGAGTACTGGCATTCATACTTAAAGAAAACTCGGTTCTTAAAAGGACAGTCCGCGGAAAAAATATCAGCGAAACAGTCTGGGTATTCCTCGAAGGGAAAAAATCATCTGCAGAATTGAAATCGTTTATAGAAGCGGACGGAAAAAAGGTTAGGTCTGAAATCCACGTGGAGCATCTTGCAGAAAAGACAATTTCTTCAGTCAAAACAAGGGCGGTTCTGGATAACGGAGCGGCTGCAGGGATTAAGGGAATAATCTCGGGTGCAGAGGGTTCTTCAGGAAACGGCAGTCTTGATGAGAAGGTTCTTATTTTAAATGATAACTCATACGCAGAAATGCAGCCGGAACTTGAGATTCAGGGAACGGGCATAACCGGCAGGCACTCGGCAGGGATTGAAAGAATTAACGAGGGAAAGGTGTTTTATCTTATGAGCAGGGGGATGGGAAAAAGAGATGCAGAAAGGATGATTATTGAAGGTTTTCTAGTCTGACCCTTTTATTTATAAATATATTGATACTAATAACTCCTATTCTCATTTAAGTCCTCGGATGAGGGCGAGCCGTGAGGCGGTGAATATGAAAAAAGAAAATCAGCATATTGTTGATGTAATCAACAGACTTAGGAAAGAAAAAAAACCTGTCTGGTTAAGAACTGCGGAACTGCTTGAAAGACCCAGAAGGAAAAAGGTAGAGGTTAATTTAAGCAAGATTAACAGGTATGCAAAGGAAGGGATAATTGTAGTTGTTCCCGGAAAAGTGCTGGGTGACGGAAATCTAGACAAAAAGATAACTATAGCAGCCTTTTCATTCAGCGGAAGGGCAAAGAAGACAATCAGCGAATGCGGAGGAAAAGTAATGTCCATTGAAGAACTGGTGGAGCAGAAAATAGAGCCCAAAAATGTGGTTCTTGTCTGTTAGGTGGTTTGAATGATAATTTATGACGGAACAAACATGGTTTTCGGAAGGCTGGCTTCGACAATATCCAAAGAACTGATGAAAGGGGAACAGGTGGCCCTGATTAATGCCGAAAAGGTGCTGGTATCTGGAGATGAAAAGTTCACTTCGGAACGATACAAAACCAAAAGAGCCCTTAAAAACAAATCCAATCCTGAGAAATCTCCAAAGTATCCGCGGGTTCCCCACCTTCTCGTAAAAAGGATGGTCCGAGGGATGCTTCCGTGGAAAAAAGCAAAGGGAAGAAATGCGTATAGAATGCTCAAAGTTTATTCCGGAAAGCCGGAAAACATTGAAGGGAACGTTCAGGTCTGTGAAAAATGCAGGCCGAAGAATATCTCTAAATATATAACTGTAAAAGAATTATGCAAACATCTGGGTTATGAGGGATGATTATGGCTGAAAAAACCAAAACAAAAAAAACTTCAAAAAGGAAATCTGCAAAAAAATCAGAAAGCAAAGCAGACAAAACAAAAGTAGAGGAAGAAAAAAAGGAAGAGATTAAGAAGGAAGAGCAGAAGGAAGCAAAAGAGGTTAAAAAGAAAGAGGAAAAGGCTGAAGTCAAGGCAGAAGAGATTAAAGAGGAAAAGAAAGAAACCAAAAAAACAGCGGCCAAAAAGAAGAAGAAAACCGGAAAAAAGAAGGATGTTACAATTTCAAGAGGAAAGAGAAAAAAATCAATCGCAAGAGCAACGGTGAAAAAAGGAAAAGGAACCGTAAGAGTCAACGGTGTCGGTGTTTTAGGAATACAGAATGTTTACATATCAGAGCTCGTTATGGAGCCGGTTAAAATCGCTGGAGCAAAGGCAGTCGAGCTTGACATTTCCGTCACTGTAAACGGCGGAGGAGTAATGGGTCAGGCACAGGCGGCAAGAACTGCAATAGCAAAAGCTCTTGTTGAATACCTTGATGACGAAAGCCTTAAAGAAGCTTATATGGAAAGAGACAGGTCGCTTCTTGTTGAAGATTCAAGAAGAGTAGAGCCTAAGAAATACAGGGGCCCAAAAGCAAGGGCAAGATTCCAGAAATCGTACAGGTGATGCAATGGAATTCCCAGTAAGATGCTTCAGCTGCGGTGCGGTGATAGGCCAGTACTATGAAAAGTACCTCAAGCTGGTTGAAGAAGGAAAATCGAAAAAAGAAGCTTTGGACGAGCTTGGAATAGACAAATACTGCTGCAGAAGAATGTTTATTTCGCATGTAGATATGACGGAGATGATTACAAAATACGAAAGAAAGGAGTGATGTTATAAAATTAATGGGGCCGTAAGGTAAAGCTTTGAACTGGCGTTTAGAATCCTGCCTGTTCCTTGCGCAAAACCTGGTCATCCTGCTGCCTTGGGGTGGCAGTAATCTGAGTTCAAAATCCTGATTTTTCCAGGAAATGAAAATCTCGGCGGCCCCATCATATGTGAGGTAATGTGTATGTCTGAAGAAAAAGAAAAAGTTGAAAAGGATGAAGGACTGCTTGTCGGCAGGGATGTGTATCTTGAATCCGGAGTCCACATAGGAACAAAAGTAAGAAATCATGACATGGCTAAATTTATATTTAAAAGAAGGGCTGACGGGCTTTACATCCTTGATATCCAGCAGACTGATGAAAGGCTCAGAAAGGCCGCTGAAATTCTTTCCCGTTATGAACCTGGAGAAGTCCTTATAGTGGCTTCAAGGGTTTATTCATCAAATGCAGCGTCAAAGTTTGCAAAACTCACTGACATAGAATTAATGGAAGGGAGGTTTGTTCCGGGCGCGCTGACTAATCTTTCATCAAAAAAATTCAAAGAACCCAAAATGATTTTTGTCTGCGACCCGAGGGGTGAAAAACAGGCAATTGAGGAAGCGTCAAAGGTGGGAGTGCCGGTTATTGCACTCTGCGACAGCGACAATGAAACAAGGCTGATAGATTTTATTATTCCCGCAAATAATAAGGGTAAAAAATCACTTGCCCTCGTGTTTTATATTCTTACAAGGGAGATCATGATCAAACAGGGGAAAATAAAATCATACGACGAATTCAAGTTCAGCCCTGAATTTTTTGAACAGCTTGAGGGCTAATCCTCAAACTGTTTTTTACATATTTCTTTTACTGCCAAATCAGATATGTACCCGCACACCGTTATGTCTTTTGTTGCATTTGCAGATACTGAATAGCACTTATCCTTCCAAGATTTTTCAAGAACATTGTTGCAGTTCTCAGGGAGTATTGCTCCTTCAGGTTTCAGAATAATGTTTGAATAACACCCGTTCCTTACTGAAATATCCTGTGTAACTGTACAGTAGCTTGGATTTGAATATTCCTGTGCAATATGAAGGATGCATGCCTCTCTTGAGAATCTTGCAAATTCATCTATTCTTTCGCATGCAGTTATATCATTATATTCAAGTGCATAATTGGAAAGGCAGTCCCACCGGTAATTAAGGGTTTCAAGTTTTTCACACAAAAGCATATTCTGTTTTCTTATTGCAAATTCATTGAAGCATGAATAGGAATAAATGCTGTCGGGGTTTATGAGCGTGCAAAAATAATCTCCTCCCAGCTTTCTCGCATAGATATCATAGCACATGTCTCTCTGGTATGAAAAAACAAGATACTGGCATTCGTCATCTTTTTTAACAAGGGATTCGCAGGCCATCTGCTTTGCAGGGACGTCAAAAACATCGCATACTGTTTCATCTTCTTTTTCTTTTGCATATTCATAAAAGCAGTCGTCTTCTATGCAGTAGGCATAATCATTATACTCAAGGGCAAGGCAGAGTTTTCTTTCACTGCTTTTTTTGCCGTAGCAGGGGTCAACAAGAAGGCCGCATTCCATTCTGTCCTCTTCTTTGAGATTGTCGCACAGGGAAGTGATATTTGTAGATTCAACCCAAAATTCAATGCATTCTTTTTTCTTTTCGTAGGTTTCTACTTTTTTGCATGCCTCGACATTTTCAAGGGAAAGGGAAACATAACAATTTTCTTTCAGCTCTGTAAGCTGCTCGCATATTGAAGGGTCGTTTGTTGAAACGGCAACACCGAGCTTGTACTGTTCGCTTGAGGTGTTTACTATCTCCACCTCCTGAACTTCCTCCTGAATCTCAACTATCTGTCCGTTCTGGAAGGTGTCAACCACCTCTTCCGGCTGGTAAAAATAATTAAAATAAACAAGTGCACCAACTGCAAGTATGGCTATAATTATGAAAAGAGGTATGACTCTGGTTTTTCTCTCATTTCTCCCAAAACGGTAAACATCCTCGTGTGAAGATTTCTTATTCATACCCAGAAATACCCTCCAAAGCTTATAAAGTTTTGCGGGCTGGGAAAAGACAACACCGTTTTTAAACTTCTCTCAATAACACTTAAACCGGGGAATTCTATGAGTAAAAGTTTAAGCGAAGTGGATAGGGAAGTTTATGGATACATACAAAATGAGATTGGGAGGCAAAGGGATACACTGGGTCTTATTGCATCGGAAAATTACACCAGCAAAGCGGTAATGGAGGCTGTCGGTTCTCCGCTTACCAATAAATACTCGGAAGGATATCCGGGAAAGAGATATTATGCGGGAAATGAATATATTGACAAGATAGAAATGCTTGCTATTGAAAGAGCAAAAAAACTATTCGGAACTGTCCACGCAAATGTCCAGTGCCACGCAGGGGCAATAGCTAATTTCTCGGTTCTTTTTTCGCTTATGGAATTCGGGGAAAAGTTTATGGGGCTGGAACTTTCCCAGGGGGGACATCTCACACACGGTTCACCAGTTAATTTTTCTGGAAAGCTGTACAAGCCTGTTGCATATGCGGTGGACAAGGAAACCGAGATGCTTGACTACGATGAGGTGAAGAAAAGGGCCCTGGAAGAAAAACCCAAGGTAATAATTGCCGGCTATACTGCATACCCAAGGCAGATAAATTTTAAATCATTCAGGGAAATTGCAGATGAATGCGGAGCATATCTTCTTGCAGATATCTCTCATTTTGCAGGGCTGGTTGCCGGCGGGGCGCTTCCACCGGTTTCACCGTATGCGGATGTGATAACCACAACAACACATAAAACACTCAGGGGGCCAAGAGGCGCAATGGCGCTTGCATGCAGAGATGAAGAATTGGGGAAAAAAGTGGACAAGGCGGTTTTTCCGGGAACTCAGGGAGGTCCGCTGGACCATGTAATCGCCGGGAAAGCGGTTGCATTCCACGAGGCGCTTCAGCCTGAATTCAAAGAGTATGCAGAACAGATTATTAAAAATGCAAAGGCGCTTGCGGATGAGCTTATGGCACTGGGATTCCGGCTTGTTTCCGGAGGAACAGATACGCATCTCATACTGATTAATCTTACGGACAAGGGGATAACGGGAAAGGAAGCGCAGATTGTATGCGAAGAGGCGGGAATAATCCTGAATAGAAATACAATTCCTTACGACACGAAAAGTCCGTTTATAACAAGCGGAATAAGGATTGGAACACCCTGCCTTACGACAAGGGGAATGAAAGAAAGCGAGATGAAAGAAGTTGCAGGCTTTATCAAGAGAGTAATTGATAATCCTCAGGATGCGGAAGTAAAGAAAAAGGTTAGGGAAGAGATTAAGGAGCTCTGCTCAAACTTCCCGGTTTATTGAAGTGATTTAAATGCTGGATATCCATTTTATAAGGGAAAAACCCGAGATTGTTAAGAAGAATCTCAGGAACAGGCAGGCTGATTCAAAAATTATTGACGAACTGCTGGACAAGGATATGAAGTGGAGAGAAAGCAAAAAAGAGCTTGACGAACTCAGGGCTGAAAGAAACAAATTGGGGCTTGAGATATCCGCACTTAAAAAACAGAAAAAGGACGCGAAGAAGGAGATTGAAAAATCAGGGCAGGTATCTGCAAAGATAAGGGAGCTTGAAGAATTTGTGGAAAATCTGGAAAAATATCTAAGGAATACTCTTCTTACGATACCAAATCTGCTTGACAAATCTGTTCCGACCGGGAAGGATGAAACAGGAAATAAAGAAATCAGGAAGGTTGGAAAACCCAAAAAAAATTCAAAGGATGTTCTTGCGCATGACGAACTTGGAATCAAAGCGGGGGTTCTGGATTTTGAGAGAGGGGCTAAACTCGGAGGGCACAGGTTTACCGTAATGAAAGGATGGGCTTCCAGAATGGAAAGAGCGCTGATTAATTTTATGCTGAATGCCCAGACTATGAAGGGATATACTGAAATTATTCCTCCCTATCTAGTAAAAGGGGAGATAATGGAGGGAACCGGACAGCTTCCAAAGTTTGAGGAGGATTTATACAAATGCAGGGATGATGACCTGTGGCTGATTCCCACTGCAGAGGTTCCGCTTACGAATTTATTTGCAGGGGAAATACTTGAAGAAAAGGACCTCCCGCATAATTTAACCGCATATACACCCTGTTTCAGGAAGGAAGCCGGAGCATATGGGAAAGATATCCGCGGTATGATAAGGCAGCACCAGTTTGACAAGATTGAACTGGTCAAGATTGTTCATCCTGAAGAGTCTTACAAAGAGCTTGAAAAACTTACAAAGGATGCGGAAGACATACTTAAACTTCTCGGCCTGCCTTACAGGGTTGTTGAACTCTGTTCAGGGGATATCGGTTTTTCAGCTGCAAAAACGTATGATATTGAGGTGTGGATTCCCTCGCAGGACAAATACAGAGAAATTTCATCATGTTCAAACTGCACAGACTTTCAGGCAAGGAGAATGAATACCCGGTTCAGGGATTCAAAAGGAAAAATGGAGTATGTGCATACACTGAACGGGTCAGGGCTTGCAGTAGGGAGATGTTTGATTGCGGTAATGGAAAACTATCAGGATGAAAACGGACTGGATATTCCTAAACCTTTAAGAGATTTTATGGGAATGGGCAGGATTGAATTCTAATTAAAGAACGCCAACCAGCTCTTTTACAGCGTCTTCAAGTTTTCCATTCCTGTTTATTATTATTTTTGCGGGTGCACCGGTAAGTGCTGAATAGGATGCAAGGTACATTCTGTTAATCTGGTCATGCTCCCTTATTTCTTCAGGGTCCACAGCCCTCACTCTTGAGGTGTCTTTTTTTCTTCTTTCTGCAAGCTCATTTATTTCTCCGGTAATAAGAACGAGCATATTAACATCAAGGTCTTTTAGAAGAGAATATGGAAGGCCCGGAAGATAAAAATTTTTGTCAGGGTTTAAAACTGAACAGTGTGTGTCCAGAATTACTTTTCCTTTTTCTTCTGAAAGTTTTTTTCCTACAAGGGCCTGCACCTCTTTCTGCTGTTCTGCATTAAGTTTTCTTATTTCATCGCGGTTTTCAAGGCCGTATTTTTCTTTTGCTATTTCAAACATTAATGTTCCATAATTCAATATTTCGTATTCTGATTTCTGTTCGGCTGCCTTGGTCAATACGGTTGTTTTTCCTGCGCCTGGAAGTCCCATGACTATAATCATTTAATTCACCTAAGGGTTGGATGTGGAGAAAGGCTTTAATAAGGTTATATTCCTATTTAATGCTGTGAGAAATACTGTTAAAACGAGTGAAAAAAACGGCATAAGCAGGAATGGAATCCAGCTGGAGTTATTTCAGGTTATGAAGGAGAACCACCTCCAGGTTCCAATAACCAGCCGTTTAAAAGCAGGTGCAGACCCGCAGAAAGGGATTACTAAAGTCATACATATTCACAGGGCAAACAGAGTAAGAAAACTGAGGGGGAAAAATACCGAAGAATCAAGAAAGATAAAAAATGAAATAAAAGAAGAAAAAGCAAAAATTCACAGGGCGTATAACCTTGCTTTTCAGAGCCATCTCCTCCAGTTCAGGGATGACGGAATTACCCCATATGTTATGCATCCGCTGGATGTTGCATACAGGATTACAAAATCAGGATTTGGAACAGATGACATCTGTGCCGCACTTCTGCACGATGTTATTGAAGATACAAAGGTTACCGTAGGCACGATAAGAGAAAAATTTGGGGATGGGGTAGCAAAAAAAGTTAATATTCTTACAAAACCAAAACTACACAAAGACCAGTGGGTTTTTGCTGACAATCCGAGATATCACCGAATAGATGACGAGTATAAAAAACTGAAAAAAACAAATCCTCAAAAGGCAAGAGAGATACATGACGAAAGGTGCAAGGTGTATTACCCCAGAATTTTCAATTCGGGGGACCCGGGAGCCATGGCAATAAAAATTGCGGATAATTTTTCAAATATAGATTCACTGAAAGGCGTTAAAAAGAAAAAAAGAATAAAGGCGATAGAAACAATAGCAAAATGGACTTTTTGGATATTCCCGGTAGTCTTCGGTTATGAAGCTTATCACCATGCAGCAAACAAATTCAAAAAAGAAGGAATAGATATAACTGGGGAAATGCCGATAGAAACACTTATACCCAAACATCCGATAGTGGTGCATCAGCCAAGGGATAAAGTAATCACAAAAATGGATAAATTAAGAGCGCTTGGAATCCCAAATTACGGATGGATAAACGTATACGGTGAAATAAAACTTCTTTTTTTAAGGGGCTGGCTTGAAATAGGCCTTCCAAACGATACCAACCGCCAGATTCTGGAACAGTTTAAAACTTTTTTGAAAGGTTTTAGAATAACTACCTCAGAAAGTATTTTTCCAAGTGAAGTTCCCGCGCATGAAATCATATTAAAAGTGGCTGGTTTTACAAACGGAACGACACTTAAAAAACTTAGAGAAAATGGAATAGATATGGAAAATATTGGGGAGATAAAATTTGAAGGGCACCTTGAACAGGAATTTAAAGGAACAATGAATAAATACAAATTATTTTTAAGCAGGCTTACTAGGTTTTATGAAAGGATTCTTGCAGAAGAAATTAAAAGAAGATTAAGAGAGAAAACTTCCTAAGCTCGGGTACATCTCTGTAACCTTCATCTGTTTTAACTGCTCATACATCCTGTATAATATACCAACTGTAAGAAGAATACCCGTACCTGTTCCAAGGGCACCTGTGAGGTCGGCAACACCTGCAAGCAGTCCTACAAGGAATGAACCCAGCACAGTAAGAGGAAATATGTGTTTCTCAAGTATTCTTTCCAGCATACGCGGGTCTCTTCTGAATCCAGGAACCTGCATTCCTGAAGAACCAAGCTGTTTTGCAACACTCTTTGCATCCATATTTGAGGTTTCTGCCCAGAATATACCAAATACTATTGAAAGCAGTGAAAGAAATAATACATATATAAATGCATGGACGTATTCGGGAACTGCAAGGTAGGGTGTGGTTGCAGTCATAATATAATTGAAGTGTGTTAACGTGTCGCTTCCACCTGCGTATATGGGACTTATCAGATAAAGGAATTCCTGAAGAATTAAAACAACGTTAAAACCGCCCACATCAAATGTAATATTCTGCAGGGCAAGGGTAATCGCCCTCATGTTCATAAGCAGCGCAGAAGCAAAAATCACAGGAATGTTTGAAACATACATCAGCTTTAGGGGGAGTTTCGGTACAAGGCCTCTTACTCTTTCATAAGCTATCGGGATTTCAACTTTTACCGATTCCGCATAAACTACTCCTATAAATACAAGAATTGAAAACACAAACGGCAGAAGTGCAAGTATGGCTTTTGGAATACCTTCAGCCCCGCCCCCAGTAAGGGAGTCAATAACTCCGCCCGGTTCTACAATCAAACCTGCAAGACCTCCGATAACTGAAAGAGAAACACCTGCAGCAATGAAGAGGCTGATACCGCTTCCTATTCCGTATTTTGAGATTATTTCGTCAAGGTAAAGAAGTATTATTGAACCAAAGGCAATCTGGAATACTGCAAGGAGAGGGAGAATCATACCAAACTGCTGGGAAATCGGGATTGTTCCGTTGGTTACAAAAAGAGTTGCTTCAAATAGTGCGATGATTATTGCCAGCACCTTCTGGACCTGATGGAACTTCTTTTTGTCTTCAGGATTGGACATATCCAGATTTATTATCTTTGCTCCGGCAAAAAGCTGGAGAAAAATTGATGCAAGGACAAGAGGCCCGATACCAGTTGTTAAAAGGCTTCCAATTTTTGCTGCAGTAATAACCTGAAGGAAATCGAGTGCAGATGACTGCATCGTGGCGCCGAAAACAGTAATATTATACATTACAAAGAATAAAACAAGTGCAATAACTGTCCATATCGCCCTTTCCTTTACGGGCGGAGGACTTGTTGGACTTTTTACTTCAGGCAGCAACTGCGCCACTTTCTGCATTGCATCTAAAATCATTCAAAACCCCTTCTAAGATAAAATTATTTATTGGAAGTGATGTCTCCCCCTATCTTTTTAATCTTTTCTTCTGCTTTCTTGGTCCACTTGTCTGCTTTTATATTAACTGGTTTTGTCAAAACTCCTGTTCCGAGAATCTTTCCCTTGAATTCAAAAATAAACTTTTCCCCTTCTTTTTTCAGTTTTTCGCCTGCAATCATATTTTCAATTTCATAAAGATTGACAGTGTTTATATGGGTTTTGTCTCTCTTGAACCCGCTTGCTCCAAAATGGTCCGGGTCGTATCTGACCATCCATGTTCTTTTGTGCTTTTTGAGGCCGGCCATTCCTCTTCCGCCTCTGTTTCCAGCGCCTCTTTTGTTTTTGACATTTCCTTTTCCGCAGCTTCTTGTTCCTCTGTATTTACCTATTTTTTTTGGAGTTCTCATAAACATTCACCTTTACATCATCCTCTTAACTAAACTGTCCATATCATCCCATTTGCCGAGTGAACCTTTTGGATAATGGACCTTTATATTCTTGTGCCCTTTTCTGGGCGGGTGAAGCCTGAATACTGAATTAAAGTATTTTTTTGTATCTTCTCCTTCTGAGATTTTCCTGCTTATCTCTTTAAGTTCTTCGTCCTTGTAGATTTCCTTTGCGGATTTTCCTTCTTTTTCCCCTCTTTTGCATAAAAGCTTGTAGAGTGTTTCTTCGCTTATTTTCCCGTAGGCTATGTAATCCCTTGCAACCTGGACCATCCCCATATTCTGGGGAGTATCTTCAATAATTACACAATGGTTGGGAGTGTTCAGACTGAGAAGTTCAAGTGTTTTTTTAATCTTTGGATTAATTTTCCTTATTCCTCTGACTCTTACTACTGCAATTTTCATTATCATTCACCTTTTTTCGGATACGGCTTAAGATTATTCATACTGTTCAGTGCATGCAGGGTCGCAAGAGCCGTATTGTATATATTTGAAGTGTTTCCATGTGTGCTTGACCATATGTCTTTTACACCCGCCATCTTCATTACTTTTTTAATCACGTCGTTTGCTGCGAGCCCGACTCCTTTGGGTGCAGGGAAAAGAACTACGCTTGTGCTCCCCATTTTTCCTTCTACTCTCTGAGGAATTGAGTGGGGATTTCCGCATCTGCATTCCCATGAACCGCATCCCATTTTTACATGAACAATATTCTTTTTTGCATCCCTTGTGGCATAGCCTATGGCAGGCCTTATCTCTTCGCTTTTTCCCGAGCCTATTCCCACATAACCTCTGCCGTCTCCTACGACAACAATTGCCCTGAATTTCATTTTTCTTCCGGAATCCGTGGTTCTCTGCGTTGTTGATATTGAGAGAGTGTCGGATTTAAGCTCCGGAAGAAGCACATCAACTATTTCCGGCTCAAGAATCGGCTTTCCAGCCTCAAGAATCTCTTTAAGTTCGGTAATTTCCTGACTTTTTACTTTTTTTCCAATTTTTGTTTTCGGTGACCATTCTCCTTCCATTCAAACACCTCAAGAAAGGATTTTCTTCTTTACTTCTTCGAAGAGTTTGCTGTACTCTTCTTTCACGTTCTCAAGCTTGTCCATAGGAACCATCCCTTCATCAAATGATGCGGAGAGTCCTGAATCAGCAGCCCCTTTCAGAGCAGCATAAAGTACTGAACCTTTTGTGCTTTCATGCAGTCCCAGGTCAAGAACAAATTCCTTGACTCCTTTTTCAGCAGCCTTTTTTCCTCCCAGCAGGCCTGCAAGATATGCGGTGCTGGAATTTCTTTTTGAAGGCCACTTGAATTCCTTCCGGAGTGTTTCCCCTGATACTGTAATGAGTGTCTTATCTCCTTTTGAATCAAAATTAACAAACTGGACTATTATTCCCTTGTTTGTCTTTCTCACAACCATTCTTGTCTTTCCGCTTTTCACAAGCGCAAGCCTTTTTCTGTAATTTGTCGCTCCTTCTTTCCTTCTTCTGAAAGGAACTTTATATGTAGGTGTTTTTGCCCTGCTCATTTACATCACTCTTTTACCAGTTTGTTGTCTTTAAGGTAAGTGTTCAGTGCAGATATGCTTCTGAACTGCCCTCCTTTTATTTTCAGGTAAATATCTTTTCTGTTCCCTCTTTCTAGTTTTCCGTCCGCAACAAGTTTTGCAAGATATTTTCTCTGTGCCCTTACTCTTTCCATCCATTTCTCTTTCTGACTCAGTTTGGAATGTTTTTTCCCTTTTCTTCTTCCTTTTGTTGTTTTTTTCTTTTTGGGTTTGGAAACCCTGCCTTTTTCTCTTTTTGCGGTAATTATTTTATCCTGAATAAGGTCCCTTACGTTCTGCCTTGTTATTGATTCTTCAACCTGCCTTCTCTCATCCTCGCTGAGTTCTTTTTTGAATTTTACTCTTTTTACTCCGACACCGAGGATATCGGAAGCAAGCCTCTTTATAGTATCCAGTGAAGTCATTTTATCACCTAATTAAGAACCCTTATTTTGAGTTCCTCGCATTTTTTCCGGATTTCTTCTTTCTTTCTTTTTCCGACAGAACCGGAAATCCTTACCGCAAGACCTTCCTTGAATTGGTCAACGCTGTCCATAAGCTCGATTACATTGCTTACCAAAATTTCTTTCAGTCCAAGCGGGTGCATTCCTCTGACACTTTCTGCATTTTTGTAGCCGACTTTAGGGGAAGCTCCGCACTGGCTGTTTCTTACTCTCTTTTTATTGTCTGTGCCTCTGGGTTTTCTCCACCTGTCCTTTACCCTCTTTTTGTTTCCCACATTTGGAGACTTGAAAGAAGGCTTGGGTTTTTTATTTTTGTTTTTCTTTTTATCGGACATTATCATCAACCTTTTACCGGATAAATTCCGTCCTGAAATATACGGCTGTCTTTTTTCTTTATCTTCGTTGCCGCAGTTATGCTTGAAACCGTCTGGCCTACAGCCTCTTTGTCAGGGCCTGAGATTGTAAGGTCCTGTCCCTTGACATCTATTTTGACTCCTGACGCTATTTTTGCTTTTCTGGGTGCTTTTTCACCTATAAAGTTGCCTATTACAAGATGATTTCCCTGAACCTTTACATTCATAGGAAAGTGCGCGTAGCAGATTTTCATTTTCCTTTCAAAGCCGTCAACCACGCCTTTGGACATATTAAGCAGATGCGCCCTTACTGTATTCAGCATCGGCTTCTTTTTTGTGCTGATTGAAACTTTTCTGCCTTCCACTGAGAGCTTTACGCCCAGTCCGAAATCTCTTTTCAGTTCTCCGTTTTTTCCGGATATTTTTACTGCGGATTCGCTCTCGAGAACTGCAGTTACGCCTTCCGGAATTTCAATCTCAGTATTATTAGTATACATATGCAACCAGCCTTCCTCCGATTCTCTTTTCCTGTGCTTCAGCATTGGTTATTAAACCTTCGGGAGTGGAAACAATCAAAAGCCCTATTCCTATTCCCGGGATGTATTTCTGCTCTGTTTTTGCCCATTCTGTTTTCTTGACAGGCAGTCTCGGCTTTATTGTACCGCAGTTGTTTATTCTTCCGTCAAGCTCAACCGCAAACTTTTTTTCGCAACCTCTGCCCTGGATTTCTTCAAAACCTTTTATGTATCCTTCCCTCTTGAGTATCTCAAGAACCTGCGAAATAAGTTTTGACGCAGGCACCAAGCACTGCATTTTACCGACCATTTCGTGGACTTTGATTGAATTCAGCGCGTTTGAAAGATGATCTACACTCATAACAGCACCTCAGTACTTTCTGAATCCGATTTTTTCGCCGACCTCTCTGAAGCATCTCCTGCATACATAAAGGCCGTACTTTCTGATTAGCCCCTCCGGGCATCCGCATATCCTGCATTTGCGTTTTCCTTTTCCTTTGAATTTATTTTCAGAATCAACTTTCATAAGCGTCCACCTATTCAAATTTAACCTTAAAGGTGTTTTCCATAAATATTCTGGTTTCTTCAGGCTTTATCCTGTGGGTCTTGCCCATCTTTGTTTTTCTTATCCTTCTTTTGGAGGTTCTTTTTCCGCCCTTTCTCTGGATTGTAACACAGACATCAAATCCCATCATTCCTATATTGGGGTCATATTTCGCTCCGGGAAAATCAATGTATTCTTTTACACCGAATGCGATGTTCCCTTCTTTGTCTATGTTGGAAAGTTTGAGAACCTTTTTGTTTGCTGTAAGGGATTTTTCAATGAAGCTGAATGCATTTTTTCCTCTCAGGGTAACCTTCACCCCTATAGGTAAGTCTTTTCTGAGTTTAAATACTGGATTTCTTCTTTTTGAAAGTGTTTCTACTGCCTTGCTTTCTGTCAGTTTTTCAATAAGGCCTTTTGCATTTTCCAACTCTGCACCTGCAGAACCAACGCCGATATTAACTGTAACCTTTTCAATTCTGAGTTCTCTCATCTTGTTTTCTTCGTTCATCTGCTAACACCTTTGATGCTTTCGTCAACCACACATAAATGCTTTACAACTGTGGTGAACTCCTCTGAGTCAGTTTTCATTCTTGCCTGTTTCTGCCCCCCGGCCTGTTCAGTAAATATTTCTTCAACATTCGCAACAATCCCTGCGTGTTTTCCGTCCTTTACAAGGCATCTTGAACCCTTTCCAAGTTTAAGAAGGGAATTTGTTTTGTAATCCGGGATTGAAATCACCAGGCTGTCCCCGACATTTACATTGTTGTCTGATTCTATGTTCTTGCCGTCATGAAGCATAATCATCATTTTTCCTTTCTTTTTAGTGTATTTGCCGATGACTTTTCCAATTTTGCTTGATGCCAGCTTTTCATCTATTTCTTCAGGCACAAGCCTTCCCTTTTTGTCTACAAGGATTCTGTAGTATTTTCTTATCTTGGGGAATGAAACAATGTCCATAAATCCAACCGGGAATTTTTCTTCCGTTCTTATTCTCCCGTCAATCTGAACCTGCCTTCCTTTAAGAATAAATCTTGCTTCTTTTTTGGTTTTGGCAAAGCCCAGAATTTCCCTTAACAATACTATCAAGGGGATTGATTTTCCGGAAGGATGCGGTCCGGGACCAGTTCTAACCAGCCAAACGCTTTCCTTTTTGTCGGTAATGGGAATATACTTTGAAGCAGCAATCCTTTTTTTGTGTTTATTTCCACCTCTTTTTGCCATTCAATTCACCTTTTTTTCACAGACCTCTTTTTGGCCTTCTTTTTACTTTTTTCTTTTTCGGGTTCCTTTTCCTTTTTCTCTTCAGGCTTTTTCTTTTCGGTTTTTTCTTCTACTATTTTTTTCTCTTCAACAGGGGCTTCCCTGATTTCTTTCTTCTCTTCTTTTTTTGCTTCCTTTTTAGAACCTGAAGACTCAGTCAGCATAAGATTGGACGGATGGAAGGGAATGAGCACGTCTTTTCCTCTGAGATTTTTTCTGTTCAAACCTTCAAGGTAAACTGCAAGTTTGCCGTAGCTCACTTTTGCAACCTTGAATTCCTTTCCCTTGTCTTTTCCGCGCATGATTTTTACCTTGTCTCCTTTTTTTACAAGCATCGCTCTTTTTCCTGTTTTTTTCCTTAAATCTTCTGAAAGATGAACATGAAGAAGATTTTTTCTGGCATGAACAGGAGAATTGTAAAGTTTCTGTCTTTCTTTGTCGGGCTTCATCTTATCACCATTAAATTATTCCCTGCGCTATCGCAGCAACCTTAGGGTATCTTTCACTTACTTCTCTTGCAACAACACCTTTGATTTCCGTTCCCACGGGAAGATTGTCGTCGTTTACTACAACTGCAGCGTTGTCTTCAAACAGTATTGTCCATCCGTTCGGTCTCTTGAATCCTTTTTTCTGCCTTATTATCAGAGCCCTAACTTTTTTCTTGACCATATCTGGCCTTCCCTTTTTTACCGATGCAATTACAACATCGCCTATGCCTGCTTTTGGATATCTTCCGCGGACGCCTTTTCCGCCTATAACACCAATTATCATCAGTTCCTTTGCACCGCTGTTATCGCTGCATGCCAGGCGTGTGCTGGTTGTAAGGGTTTTTACTATTCTTGCGCCGATTCCTTTCATTTTTCTCCACCTTTTTTGATTACATCTGTAATTATCCACGATTTTGTTTTGCTTATTTTCCGGGTTTCTCCGATTTTTACGATATCTCCGACTTCAACGGAAATGTTTTCCGGAAGATGAACCGGAATTCTTGATTTGGATTTTGCCCTTCTTTTGTATTTTTGGAAATATTTGACACTATCGATCTCAATTACTACAGTTTTTTTTGCCTTTGTGCTGACTACAGTTCCCACTTTAGTCATGCCTCTTGAACCGTATTCCGGTTTTGATTTTTCATTATCCTTCACCATCATATACACCTGTCATATGTGTTTCGCCTTTTCTTCAGGCTTGAACATTATTTTTTTTCCTTCAACATCAAATGTTTTTTTTCCGGAAAAAACCCGGAAAACACAGACACCTTTTGGTATCCTTCTTCTTACCCCGCCGGTTTCAACAACCAGCGTGTTTTTGGTTTCATCAACAACCTTTCCTTTCAGGCCAATAAAGAGCCTGTTAGAACTTCTTATAACCTGGATTTCAAATCCAATCCAGGGCACGAGCAAAAGCTCTTTCTTTTCCATGCAGATTCACGTCACTTCAATTACTTCTTTTGGATAACCCATTTTAACAAGGGCATCCGACATTCTTCTCTTGTGGTTTCCCTGCAGGACAATCATGTCGTCCTTCACTGTTCCTCCGCATGCGAGCTTTCTCTTCAGCTCGGCAAGAGTTTCTTTAATTCTTGACTTGTCAATGCCTTCCACAACTGTAACGAGTTTTTTGAATTTTGCACGTTCAGTATAAACTTTTATTTTTCTTGTTTCCTCTTTATCCAGAATCTCACAGACACAAAGATCCTTTAACAAACCGCATTTTGGACATATATCTGGCAAAACTACTTCACCCCTCCTCCTTGTTTTTTTCTTTCAGTAAATATCGTTTTAATACGGGCTACTGCCTTTTTCAGGGGCCTGGTCTTTGTTGAAGGTGTGTTCTCTGTAAGAAGTGCATTGTTCATCTCCTCAAGCTTTTTGGAAAGCTCGCTTTCGGAAAGTTTTCTGAGGTCATTGATTTTTGTTCCTTTCATTCTTTACCACCCTTCTTTTCTTCGGCTTTTTTTGTCTCAGGTTTTTTTTCTTCTTTTTTTGTTTCCTTTGTCTCAGGTTTTTTTTCTTCTTTTTTCACTTCTGCTTTCTTTGTTTCATTAGGTTTTTCGGCAGGTCTGGCTCCGCCTTCTCTGGAATATGGTCTTTGGGTTTCCTGTCTTCTTCCAAACTGCCTTGCATTTTCAATAACTTTGGGAAGTGCAACTGCTTCGGTCACTTCTTTATCCGGGAATTTTGTCCCGGGAGGAACAATTCTTACCAGCACACCTATAATACCTGACTTGGTGTTCGCATTGAGGTGGGCCTCGCTTACAAAATGCATCGGTTCTCCCGCTTTAGGGATATAACCTGCAGAAACACGAAGGGTTTTTGCACGGGCTCCTTTTGCCCCTATTTTTCCTGAAGCAACAATTTCTGCGCCCATCGCACCCGCGCCCATTATTTCCCTGAGCAGGAAGTGCATCACAGACCTCACCTTCTTTCCCATTTCGATATATCTTGTTGCTTTTTTGGCAACTATTCTGGGCTCCAGATAAGGTTTGGTTACTTCCACCACGCTTATCTGCGGGTTTTCAATGCCGAATTCCTCTCTTAAGGATTCTGTAAGTTCGTTTATTGATTTTCCCCTTCTTCCGATTATTTTTCCGGGGTTGAGAGTCATAAGGGAGATTCTTGTTGAAAGGGGTGTTCTCTGGACATCTATTCCTGCTATCCAAGCTCTGTTGAGTTTTCTTTCAAGAAAATCCATTATTCTGTATTTTTTCAAAGGTTCTTCAATAAACTTTTTCTCGTCAACCATTCAAAATCACCATTAATTTTTCTTGACCTCTGCGGATTTTTTTTCTTCGGCTTTTTTTGCCTCAGGTTCTTCTTTTTTGATTTCCTTTTTTGTTTCTTTCTCTTCCGGAGTTTTAGTCTCTGTTTTCTTTTTCTCGTTTTCAGCTTCTTTTGCTGCGGGTTTTATCTCTTTTGTTTTTGTCTCTGGTTTCTTTTCCTCTTTTTTTGCCTCCGCTTTCTTTGTTTCCTTCGGTTTTTCGGCCTGTTTTTTGGATTTGGATTCAAGCTCTTTTATAATTATCTCAACTCTTGAAGTCTCGTAATCCGACCTAGCCCTTCTTCCTTTTGAAGCAAGACGCGGATAGGTGTGTTTCTTGTTGGCCGAAGCATGCTCAATAATAAAAGGACCAAGAAGGCCTTTTACTTCTGCATTTGCAATTGCGCTTTTGAGGAGTTTTAAAACTATCTTTGCTGATTTTTCAGGATATCTTCCCTTCTTTCCGCCTATCTCTCTTCTGTGGCCGAGTCTTTTGTTATGGCTCTTGTAAAGCACCGGAAGTTCTCCTGTTGAGAATTTTTCCAGCAGGCTGACTGCGGTTTCAGTTCTCAGCCCTCTGACTCTTCCGCACACTTCGCACAGATCCTTGAAAGAAGCATCTACCCCTTCAAGCCTTGCTTTTGCATAGTTTTCCTCATTTTTCAAATCAAATGAATAACTTTTCATACTCATCACTTAATCGGCACAAATTTGCTTCCTCTTGTTGCACCCACACCCGGACCGGAGTGAAGAACTCTTCCAGTGCTGTGTGCAAAATCTCCAAGCCTTTTTCCAAGATGGCTGAGAGTTATTGTTACTTTTTTGAACTCCTTCCCGTTATAAATTCCAAAAGTAAGGCCGAGCCACTCAGGAATTATCACTGCCTCTCTTGAATGGGTTCTTATCATTTTTGAAGGCTTTTTTCCGTCTTTGCATAATTTTCTTACTTTCTGGACAAGTTTTTTGAACTGGGGGTTGTCCTTCATCCTCAGTATTGTCCTTCTCTCTCTTGAAGTTACAAGTTTTGCAAAATCGTCAAGACTCATGCCGGAAATTTTTTCTTCATCAAATCCTTTGTATAATTCTTTTCTCATAAAAATCAACCTCTACCTTTCTTTCTTCCTGTGGACCTTGCAGCTACATGCCCGACTTTCTTTCCTGGCGGATCTCCGCGCTTGACTGTTGTCGGTCTTCCTTCATGGTGCTGTTTTCCTCCGTGAGGATGGTTGTAAGCAGAAGCCGCCACCCCTCTTACTATTGGCCATCTTCTGTTTCTTGCTTTTCTTTTGTAGAAACTTGCACCTGCCTTCATAAGGGGTTTTTCTTTTCTTCCTCCTCCTGAAATAACACCGACCTGTGCTCTGCATTCGTTTGAAAGCTTGACTGTCCTTCTGCTCGGAAGTTTAATATAAACCTGGTCTTCTTCCTTGGATATAAGTGTTGCGTATGAACCCGGGGTTTTTACCATTTTTCCTCCGTCTCCGGGGGACCTTTCAAGGTTGAATATCGGCGCACCGTCGGGAATTCTGTAAAGGGGAAGAACCGAACCGTTCAAAACCTTTGCCTGAACGCCTATCTCAATAATATCCCCTACTGCGATTCCTTCCGGAGCAAGCAGATAACCATCTTCATCATTATCATATTTTATTTTCATAAGGAGGGAGTCTCTTCCGGGGTCGTCAACAAAATCAACAACCTTTCCTCTTAAAACTCCAGTTTTTTCTATATCATCATAGTTCCTGTAATTAAGGTCTACCTTGAATCTGGATTTTGGCGCGAGATATTTCGGAGAGCCTTTTCCTCTTCTTTGATGCTTAAGCGGTTTTCCCATCTAAATCACCTAAACCATTTTAAGTTTTGTGGCTATGTCTTCAGCCTTGGCATCCTTGCCCAGTTTTACAACGGCAATTTTTCGGTTCCCGCGTATATGAGTTCTTATCTCGTCTGCCTTTGCATTAAAGAGCCTCATAATCTCATCTTTAATCTGTTTTTTTGTTGCTTTTTTGTCAACGAAGAATGCAATTGTATTTTCAAATTCTATTTTTCCAATCCATTTTTCTGTTCCAATAGAGCCTTTGATTATCATATCATTCACCACTTTTCTGAAATCTCCTTCAGTGCATTTTCAGTGAATATTGTAACTCTTCCCGCCTTTGCTCCCGGCACAAGGTCGTTTACTTTCATATCCTTCACCAGCACTGATTTCAAGCCTGGAATGTTCTTTGCCGCTTTTACTGCTGACTGTTCTGAAACCACCAATATAATATATTTGGGGGATTTTGTTATCTGCTTTTTTCTTTTCTTTCTTACTCCAGTTTTTTTCTTTCTTTTGTTTTTTGCTTTTGCAACCAAATCTGAGATTTTGAGGGCATCAAGCACTTTTATGATTTCTTTAGTTTTTGAAATCTTTTCAAACCCGGTTTCCAAAATAAAAGGAACCTCGATTTCCTTTCCGCACAGTTCTGCAACCATCTCTTTGTCCATAGTGGATGCTAGTGCGCTTCTCAGAGCTTTTGCATATTCTTTTTTGTTTATGAGCTCAATTATTTTCTTTTCCGGTTTTGGAGGATGGGCTCTTCTTCCCTTGACTGAGGAAGGAATCCTTCTTACAACACCCATTCCACCTCCGGGAACTACTGTTCTGGGAAGCATTGCCTGTCCTTTGTTTTTAAGAGAACCGTAAGCCTCTTTTCTTCCGCGGTATTTGGCAGAAGTTTCCATACCTGCGAACCGGTAATTTCCTTTGGGCTGGTATGCAGCGCTTTCATCGCTGAGAACTGCCCTTCTTATCAGGTCCTCACGGTATTTTGAATCAAACTGGGGGGGAAGGTCTATTGTTTTGAGTTTTTTTCCTTCAACAGAATAAACATTAGCTTTCATAGGTATCACCATCATTCAGTAAAAACGTTCTTTAAAACAGGTTCTTTGACCTCCTTTCCTCTCGTTGATACCCTCAGCCTGACCATTCTTTTTGAAGGTCCCGGAATGGAGCCTTTTACAAGAATATACTGGTTTTTTACAAAACCATACTGAGGAAAACCGCTGCTCGGATTTATGGCATCAAGATTCTCGTCTATGCTGAATATCCTCTTGTTAAGTTCAGTTCTTTTGTGATAACCGGTCTGACCTGCCTGCGGGGCAGTATACATAAGATAACCTGGGTGGAACGGACCGAGCGTACCCACATGCCTTTTTTTGCCTGTTGCCTTTCTTCTCTGGAGGGATACCCCGAATCTTTTAACAGGACCCTGCCATCCCTTTCCTTTTGTAACTGCAATAATATCAACATACTCTCCTGCTTTGAAAACTTCGCTTGCCTTGAGTTCTTTCCCGAGAAGTGATTTTGCAAATTCAAGTTTTTCAGAGGAATCTTTTCCTCCCACTGCAATCTCCATTTTTTCAATGTGCTTTTTTCCAATGGTAGTTTTGCCGGGGAGCGCATAAACCAGGAGTCTGATGTCTTCAGCTGAAGCAGAATCAATCTCTTTCTGAGCTTTCTTTTTCTTTATTTTCAGTACTTTTATTACTTTGTCATCGTCAACAAGAAAATCGCAGGATTTGTTTTTTGACATATATGCTCGTATCCCGTAAACAAACATCGGGGGGACTTCAATAACAGTTGCTGCAGTTATTACTTCCTGGCCTTTTGAAGGGGAATTAGTATCGTCAACAAATGAAATCTGGGTCATGCCCACTTTATAACCTGCAAAACCGAGAATCCTTTTTTCTTCTACCGGGGGCCAGAATACTCTGGGTACCTGAGACGCTGCTCTTTTCCTGGGTCTGAATGCCCTAGAACCTTTTTTAGGCTTTCTAATGTCCATAACTAACACCACGTTGCCCTCTGATTTTATCGGAGGGTCGTCAACTTATAAAAGTTAGTGAAGGAGTAATGTGTCTGCAAACATTTATAAATGAATCTACAGAGGGAGAATTATATGTTTAAATTATAGTTGCAAACGGCATTAAAGTAAAAAAGGAAGTTTTAAAAAGAAAAACAAGAATTAAATCAAGTATGGACGAGACATTTGAAGGAATACTGCTGAATCTTGCTCATTTTGATGGATTTATACCTAAAAAGAAATACGAAAAATTAAAAAAAATAATTTTGGAGGAAAATTTTTCCGAAGAATTTGAGAAAGCCCTGAAAAAAGGAAAAGCAAGCCAGAAAATTATAAACGAATATGTTGACTTAATAACAAAAGGAATCGGGGCCTCTTCTGCAGAATTACTGCCTTATGCTAAAAGCAAAGGAATGGTTTATCAGGCTATCAAAGAGGTTGTAAAAAAGACAGAAGAAATAGAAAAAATGAGCAAGTTTATTAAAAAAGTGGAGATAGTTAATCCGGCAAGCGGGGAGTTATTCATTAAGGGGGAATATTCAGAACTTCCTGATGAGCTGGCAGAATACTTTTCAGACCCTTACCGACAGATAGCAATAGAAATAATAAAGGAGGAAAATCCCAAACTGTTCAGCCTTTTAAAGAAGAAAATAACTGTGGCAAAGGCAAAAAAAGGAGCGCTTTCTCATCCAATTGAAGCTGTGATTCCCGGAGAAAAGGAGTATATGGGTACTGTGGAAACTGCAGTAAAACAAAAACTGTACTGGACATTGTATTATCTGTTTCTGGTTAAATTCGGAGAAGAGAAAAAGCCGAGCAAAAAAAGAATAAAAAAATCACTGAAAAAATTACTGGCGGGGGGATATATAACTGTTCTTCCTGTCAAGGGAGACAAAATGGTAAAGATAGACTGGGAAGGAATTGAAAAATATCTTTATAGCAAGTTTGGAAAAGATGAAGCAACAAAAGAACTGGTTGAATTTGTTGGAAAAGAACTAAACAGAAAACATCCCTGGATATCCAGTTCAAAAGAAAAGACAGAGAATCTTTCAGTCTATTCTATTTTGAAAAATTTCCACTTTGGCGGAATAACCAATCCCCAGCCCACAATGCAGGCAATAAAATCTCTGATTTATTACATACTCGTTGATCTTGGATACGAAAAAAACGAAGCACTTGCAGCTGTCTCAAAAATAACCTCGCTTAATTCGGGGATAATCGCACTGGTTGAAAAGAAAAAAGGAGACATACGGATAGGAATAGACTTCAAAAAACTAAAAAAGGAACTGCATGCCAAAGCACTTGAAAAAGGCGGAGATGTAGATGAGGTTGACAAATATCTCTCAAAATTGAAAGTAAAGCATCCCTGGATTGCAGTTTACACAAAGGGAATAAAATCTAAGGATATTCTTGCTGTCAATCTTAAAGGTGTAAAAGACAAAAAGGACATTGCATATTATGCAGCTTACCAAATAATGATGAACATATTAAAACCGGATACAAAGATGAGCGATGCGGAAAAAGCAGTTTATATAATGGAAAAGGGCAGGAAAGATATTTCAAAGATCCAGGGCATTATAGCTGAGAATATCAAAACTTACAAAGGAGCAACATATTTTGATCTTGAAAATATATACGCAGAATTATCAAAAAAATACTCTGTTGTAGATATTGACGCCATACAAAAGGTGCAGTGGGCCCTTAAAGAAAGAGACCCCCTGTTTTACTCATACACACCGGATGTTAAAGAAAAGATAGGCGAGAACGTTGAAGCTGGAGAAAAAATGATGGCAGATGCAATGGGGAAAGCAATCAAAGGATTAAAGAAAATCAAATTTACAGGTGCAAAAGAACTGGTAAAAACGGGGTACGGCAAAGCCCTGGAAAAACTTGCAGAGAACAATCCCGGAACATTCAAAAGTATTCTTGTAACCCAGCTAATAGGGCGGACACCCAAAGGAGATAAAAACAAACTTGCAAAGATATACAGCGATGCGATAAGTGTGGAAAAAGGAAAGAAGATTACACTTAAAGTTGACTGGTCCAAAATAATGCCTCATGTGGGAAGTGATGTAAATGACCTTGTTGCACTTACAAAAAGCCTTAAAGTATGCAAAGTTACCCTGCCTGTGAAATACGAACTTGCAAAGGCACCTGAAAAGAAAAAGGCTAAGATTTAGAGTCTGCTGTCCGGATTCATTACAGATTTTGGACGTATATCCGGACGTACGAATATTTAAAAATATATAAATTCAAATTTAAATATGGCAAGAAAATATACTGAAGAAGAAGTTGAATTCAGAACCGACATAGTACAAGTACTGTGGACTAATGACAAAAGCGAAGCTATAAGCAATGAACAAATGCTTGAGCTGGAAAAACTTGCAAAAACAAATAAATATGATAAAAGACTTGCGGAGATGATTCTTACAAATAACCTGAATTCAAAGCAGCTGAGAAGAGTGGAAACTGCAATGAGATTACTGAAAAAGTTTAGGCCTAAACTTGCCAAGGATTTTGAAAATGAACTTATAAAAGTAATCAAAAAAACAAAAAATATTAAACCGGAAAATCTCAAGATAGTTTCACACATATTTCCCAAAGCCCATAAAAAAGGAGTGCCTGACAGTCCTGAGGGGATAAAAACCAAATCTGACCTGGCATATTACGCGGCATACAAAATACTCGAGGAAAAATTTTGGGCTAAGGAAAAAAAGAAAGTTTCCCGAGAATGGGGCGAAAGCGAGGCGAATTTTGAGAAAAGAGTTAAGGAAAAAGTAAAGAAAGAATTGAAACTCAGCGATTCTGGAATGAAAGATTATATACTAAAGAAATCAAAGGGAGAATTGAAAAAAATCGCAGGGGTCATATACAAAGGGATAAAAGAATACAATGGAGCAAACTATCTTGATACTGAATACATTTGGGCAAAACTGGAGAAAAAATATAACATTAACTGGATTTCGGCAATACACCCGATACAAAGCAAGCTGGCAGATAAAAATCCTGGAAACTTTTACGTTTATAACGACAAAGTAAAAAATCAGATAGATGCAAACTTAAAAAAACAGGGAAAACTGGTGGCTGAAGGAATATTCTTAAAGGGTGAAAAGAGCGAAAAGTTGAAAAAAGTCCCAGTAAAGAAAGGAATAGGTGGAAAAGAGAAAAAATTGGCAACAATCGAGATATAGCAAAGGTCAGTCTTTGACTGCCCCTTCCACAATTTTTACCGCGTTTCCAATGTAAGTTTCAGGATTAAAAATATCTTCCAGTTCTTTTGCTGAGAACTTGTCGGCAAATTCAGTTTCTTTTACTACTTCTTTTAATTCTCTTTTTTCCTTGAAGGCTTTTTGTGCAGACAGCCTCACCAGTTCGTGTGCTTCCTGCCTGGACACCCCTTTATTTGAAAGGGCAATCATCAGCCGCTCCGCCATTATAAGCCCTTTTGTCCTGTTTAAGTTGGCAAGGATATTCTCCGGGAAAAACTCAAGTCCGGACAGAATGTACTCTGTCTGCTTCATCATATAATGGGTTGCTATGAATATCTGCGGGAATATGACTCTTTCATTCGCAGAATTGGTAAGGTCTCTTTCGTGTTCAAGAGCAATATTTTCATAGGCAACAGCCATGTTTGCACGCACAAGTTTTGCAAGGGAGCATACCCTCTCGCTTTTATGGGGATTTCTTTTGTGGGGCATTGTTGAGGAACCAACCTGCTTCTTTTTGAAAGGTTCGGAGATTTCAAGTATCTCGGTTCTCTGAAGGTTTCTTATTTCCTTTGCAATCTTTTCCATAAGGCAGGAGATTAAAACAATAACGCTCAGGACCTCCGCATGTCTGTCTCTCTGAATTACCTGGGTAGTTACTTCTGCCTGTCCCAGACCAAGTTCTTTCATAACTAATTCTCCCATTTTATCAGCATCCTTCCCAAATGTGGCCTTAGTCCCTACCGCGCCGCTCATCTTCCCTACTAAAATCCTTTTTCTGCTCTCACTCAGCCGGTTAAGGTTTCTTTTTAACTCCTGATAATAAAGTGCAAATTTCATTCCGTAAGTTGTAGGGACGGCATGCTGTCCGTGGGTTCTTCCAATGCACACTGTTCTTTTATGCTCAAGCGCAAGTTTTTTCAGAATTTTAAGAAGGTCTTTTCCGCTTTTTTCAATTATGTCCATTGCATCCCTGAATAACAGTGCAGTTGCAGTATCCTCTATGTCATAGGAGGTTGCGCCGAGGTGGACAAAACCCCCGCTTCTGCCGGCCTGCTCGGCCATTGCTTTTACAAGCGCCATCAAATCGTGATGGATTTCCGCCTCTATCTCATTGACCCTCTCAACTTTCACTTTATTCTTTGCGTTTTTTATGTTCTCATAATCCTCTTTCGAAATATTTCCAAGTTTATAATGAGCTTTTGCCAATGCAATTTCTACATCCATCCATTTGTCCAGTTTGTTTTTTTCCTGAAAAACATCATTCATCTCTGTTTTGTATCTTTCCTCAAAAGGCGAAATCATCTGACCACATAATTATAGGGCAATTCAGATTTAAAAATCTAATATTTCAATTTTAAAAACAAAAGAACATTTATAATAACTTATAAACAGATATAAACCGATAAAATGAAGATTACAAGGGAAAAAAGAACAAAAAGAAAAGATAAATTCAGTCCGGAAAGAAGAGAGTTTATAAAATATGTAGCCGCATTGCCGGCACTGCTTGCTCCAGGCATTCTGCTTTCCAAGAAAAAAACCGGAAAAATAAAGGTCGCGCTGGAGGATTTGGAAGAGCTGGAAGAGGAAAATGAAAAAAAATACTGGAAAGACAAAACAGTTATCGGCCCTAATTTTTCCACGAGCATTGAGGTTCCTGGAAATGAAAACAGGCCAAAACTTCAGGTTATTGCAGTGCTTAACAACGCTTATATGACTCCTAAGGATGCGGCTGCGATAGCTTACGGTGAAAAGAAAATCATCAAAGACCTTTCTCCTATGAAAAAACATTTTCCGGAGCTGAAGTATGTGAAACTGTATGTTAACGACGGGGACAATCTGGCAGTGTATGTTGTTCCGGTTGGGAAAGAAGGAGAAATTGAAGAAAACTCGCCCGTGCTGGTTATAGAATGCAGAGGCAAAAAACTGAAAACATCATGGGGAGAAATTGAATATTGATTAATCACAAAATAAATATAATTTTCCATAACAAAATTAAACAGGTGATTTTATACCATCAAAAAAAGATTATCTGGCAGACCAGATCAAGCATGTGGATATAAAAAAGATTGATGCAGTACCGGTGATTGAGGCATATTCCAATATGTCATTTCAGGCAAGAAACCTTGCAGAAGGGGCAAAACTTTACGGGGAAATGCTGAAAGACGGGGAAACTGCAGTTATCCTGACCCTTGCAGGCTCGATATTCAGCGCAGGACTGAAAGATGCTGTTGCTGAATTAATAAACAATAATCTTGTGGACGCAGTTGTTTCAACCGGCGCGCTGATTGTTGACCAGGACTTTTTTGAGGCTCTTGGTTTCAGGCATTATAAGGGAGACCCCTTTTCGGACGACAAGGAACTTTATGAACTCCACATAGACCGGATATACGATACATACATAGACGAAGACGAACTTAGAGTCTGCGATATGACTATTGCGGAGATTGCAGATTCCCTTGAACCCGGACAGTATTCCTCAAGGGAATTTATACTTGAAATGGGAAAATATCTGAAGAAAAAGGGCTCAAAGGCGGAAAACTCAGTTGTTCTCTCCGCATATGAAAAAGGCGTTCCGATATTTGTTCCCGCATTTTCAGACTGCTCTGCAGGATTCGGACTTGTATACCACCAGAAGAAAAATCCGGACAGGTATGTGAGTATTGACTCGGTCAAAGATTTCAGAGAGCTTACGGATATTAAAATTAGATGCGGGGATACCGGCCTTCTTATGCTCGGAGGCGGGGTTCCGAAAAATTTTGCCCAGGACATAGTCGTTGCAGCTGACCTTCTTGGAGAAGAAGCAAAAATGCACAAATACGCAGTGCAGATAACCGTTGCGGATGTAAGGGACGGGGCGCTTTCAGGCTCCACGCTTAAAGAAGCAAACTCCTGGGGAAAAGTGGATTCAAGCAGTGAGCAGATGATATGGGCCGAGGCAACACTTGCATTCCCCCTTTTGGCGTCCTACGCATTTCAT
>JAFGQX010000054.1 GCA_016935455.1 Microcaldota archaeon | reverse complement strand
TTTAATTCTTAACTATAATTATCCGAAAAAGCTGTTGGATACCAAAAACACTGCAGTTCTACGGTCTCATTCAACACCTTTTTAATTATATATGGAGAAAGATTTAAATAAAGTTTTAGTTTATATATAAAAGTGTATTAAAAATGAGCATCTCAAAAGTAAGAAAAGATAGGCCGACTCTGTTAAGAAGAATAGGCAATTTCTTCAGCAGGAAAAACGGGCAGACTGAACCTCCTAATGAGAACTCTGAAGAAAAAAGAGATAGGATTTTGTTTGAACGGTTTCTTGCCAATGTAAAAATAATTTATGGGGACGAACGCATATTTGAGTCTGTCACTCCTGGACATATTAAACAAAGAATTAAAGAGGAACCAAAAAAAGCAATAGAAGTATACAATTCCGCAGAAAATTCAGATTACAGATTTGAAGCAGCAAACGGGCAGAAAGAGAAAATTGACTATGAACTTCTTGTTGATTTTTTATTTCCCGGTTTTTTGGATAGTGAATATGGAAAAGAACACCTAATGGAAAAAAGGATAGATGAATTTGAGATTGAATGAATCTGAGAGCAGTCATTTCTTTTTCCAGCTGAATTTTCCATTCCTTCCCATTACAAAGTACACTGCGATTGCAAGAAGCGCCAGAATCCCGACTGCATAAACCGGCGAAAATCCCTCTTCCTGCTCCGGTTCTTCAGATTTTTCAACATAGGTTGTGTTTGTTATCTCTTCTTTGATGTCTTCGGGTTCCTGCAGAATTGTTTCATTTACAACAACTTCTTCTTCGGGTTCCTCGGTTATATTCTGGGGAATTTCCACATAGGTAACGTTCTCTTCAATTTTTTCCGCAGGTTCAGGAATAATTTCTTCCGGGGTTTCCTCAGCTTCTTCGGGTTCATTAAGCTTGCTTACATCTGCAGGCGAGATGTCTCCGAAATAAATTGTAATTTCCTGTCCGGGCTTGAGAATTATTTCAACTTCATTTGGGGTTGTGGATTCAAATCCTGTGGGATCGTATTCAACAAGCCTGTAAACCCCCGCACTAATTTCCTCAAATTCCTCTTCACCCCATTTGTTTGTTCTTTTCATATCAACAAAATTTCCATTATCATCATAAAGCTTTACAAGAACGTTGTAAAGGCCTTTTTCTCCGGATTCCATCAGCCCGCTTTTGTTTGAGTCTCCAAAAATAATTATTGAGATATTGGATGGTGTTTCGGAAGATTCGGCAAACAAGCCGAACTCAACAATTTCAGTCTCGCCTTCTGAAACAAATTTTTCAAATTCGCTTTCAGTTGTGAATTCATAATCTGCAGAAAGTTTGGTGCATCTTATTATGTATGTATCTACACTGAGGTCGCTGAATTCAAAATTGCCGTTTTCGTTTGTTTCTGCGGATTCAATTTCATCTTCAGTGTTCCAGTCCAGAAGAAGCACTTCAACGTTCTTTAGGCCTTCCTCTTCGCCGTCTTTTTTTCCGTTTTCATTATCATCCGAAAAAACTGTTCCGACTATTTTTCCAAAAGTGGAATACAAACCAAAGTCAACATCCACAATGTCATCTGCCGAAATAGACAATGTTTTGGTTTTCTGGGTGCTTACCGCATAGTTTGAAGGGACTAAAATCACAATTTCATAAACCCCCGATTCCAGCTCGTCAAAAACATACCCTCCGGTAAAATTTGTTTCCGCAGTTTCTATCGTATCAAAGGTGAGGCCGTCTTTAAGAACCACCTCAGCTTTCCACATTCCCTGCTCTTCACTGTCAAAAATACCGTCATGGTCATAATCCTCAAAAACTGTGCCCTCAATTGTCCCCAAAGAAAAAACAAAACCGGCCAGAACCAAAAGCAGAAATAATTTTCTCATAAAATCACCCTAAGGCTGTTCCCATTCAATCTCAAAATATTCATAATCCGAATTTCCAAGGTCTATTCTTTTAATATGGTAATACGTTACTGAGCTTTCACGGTCTGAAATTGCCATAAGCATTTCCAGTCCGAATTCCCTGCATTCCCTGAGCGCCCTCGCAAGCTGCTCCCCTCCCAGGTATTCATCCTCGGAAAGAGAAAGCATAAAAAATTTGGGCTTCCCCTCTTTGGGATTTTCTATTCCCCCCTTTTTTCTGTGGTAAAGAAGAAAATCCACCTTCAGACTGTTTTTTGTGATTTTTGCTTTGACCTCTTTTCCCGGGATTGCAAGTATAAATGTCTTTTTTACTGAATGTGCAACCCGTATTGCCCTTGCCCATTCAGATATCAAAAGCTTGCTTTTTCTCGGGAACACGTGGACAACATGTCTTGAATGTATCCACTTGTCTTTTTTGACCGGAGAAGCTCCGGGAAAATAAATCCTGAAGTGCGTTCCGAATTTGAAGCCGCTTTTGACAACATATCCGTTCAGTCTCCAGTCCTCATAAACTGAATAGAGGTCATTGAAGTATTTTATCCTGGATTCTGCAGTTTTCATAATGCTGTTTAAGGTTAGATTAAGGGAAAGGCCCCCGTGCTTGAGCATGAATATTGTTTCATAAATATCCAGTTTGGAAATGCGCCCTCTGTGATGTGCTTTGTATGTACCGAACTGGCCGAGCCAGTATCTTTCATAAAGCTCTTTTCCGGCAGCTTCGTCATCAATTACGGTTATCAGGTCATCCGGAAAAAAGACGCCCGAAATGGAATAAGAATCCGGCTTGAACTTTTTCCCCTTGTATTTCTTCATCGAAAGTCTGCCGTAGTCCCCTTCCGCTTCTTGGGCATATCTTGCAATGAGGCCTCTGTCTCTCCAGTCTTTGTAAGTAAGGTATCTGGCCATAAATTTTCCCATCTTTGTATAACCTGAAGCAATATCATTGAAGGTATACAAATTCCCGCTTTCATCATAGCATCTGCCGTTTCTCACATCAAGCAGATAAAGGACTTCTTCCGGAAAAAGTTTTATGTTTCCTTTTGCCATATCCCCGTAAAAACCATTTGTAAGTGATGACACATACTCGGGTTCGCGCACCCATATTTCATTTTTCTTTTTGTTGAATTCAAGCTTAATCATCAAATCACTCCAAAATCCCCATAGGAAATTCGGTATAATCATTTATAATCTTAAAGCAGTTTCTGAATTCGGCAAAAGGAGAGTTTAAACATACAATCTTCATTCCGGCGCTTTTCGCCGCTTCAATACCTTTTTTTGAATCTTCAATGACAATACACTCGGTGTTTTTGGCTCCGAGCATCTCCGCCGCTTTAAGGAAAACTTCCGGATGGGGTTTTCCGTTTTTTACATTTTCCCTCCCAAGAACAAAATCAAAATATGATTCCAGCTTCTTAATCCGGAGTATTCTGTTTATTGAATCGATGTGGGCCCCTGATGCGATGGCTGTCTTTTTTCCCATTTTTCTGATTTCAGAAAGGAACGTTCTGATTCCGTTTTTTTCATTGAGCTCATTATTGTCAATCAATTCCCAGTAAACTTTTTTTCTTTTCTGGACCCAGTCTTCAACATTTTCTTTAATTCCATTTTCCTGAAAAAGTGTTTCCATTATACTGTATGAACCGGTACCCACAAATTCGGTATACCATCTCTTTTCATTTATGTTTATCCCAAGCGGCTTCAGGGTTTTCAGAAAACTGCTGTAATGGGCGGGCTCGCTGTCAACAATTACACCGTCAAAATCAAATATCAGCGCTTTAACCATTGTATTAACTGATTAGTAATAATTTTTTAAGACTATCAGTTTAAAGTTTAGGATATGAGAAAATACATTCACGTAGCACTCATAATGATGGTTTTGTTTGGTTTTTTTGGCTGCATTAACCTTGGGGAGGAAGAAACAGAAATTGTGACCCCTCAGGACGAAGAATTAGTGCCCGCAGAACCTAAATTTGTGGATTTCCAGATCATAAGTCCTTCTGAAGGCGGAACTGTTGAAGTAAATCAGGCTAATCCCACTGTAGACGTGCTTATCAGCACCACCGGGATAAAGCTTGTCCAGCCCGGAACATCAGCTGCTGAAGGCGACGGGTATTTCTCGGTGGTTCTTGACAACAACGAACCGGAGATAGTCTCTTCGAGCACATACACTCTAAAAGATCTTACTGTTGGAGAGCATACGATTAAAATTGAGCTTCTAAAGGGAAACGGAGCGAGTTATTCCCCTTCAAAGATAAGAACAGTGACATTCACAGTCACACTTTCCGAGGCAGAAGAAAAAGAACCTGAGACATATACAATGACCATTACTTCAGACAAAAAATTAAGCCCGGCGCAGGTTGTAATTGACAAAGGAGACTACGTAATGTTTGTAAACAATGACAACATACCCCACGCAGTCTCTTCAGAAAACGGAGTTACAACAGATATGCTTAAGCCCGGCAGCTCTGGAAAGATTAAATTTGACAAGATAGGTGTGTACAAGGTAGTTTCAACAACATACCCCAGTGTTTCGGGAAGTGTTGTGGTAAACGAATAGTTTATTTATTTTTTCTCTCTTTTTTATTCTTAAATTATGCGGGCTCGTAGCTCTGTTTGAACTTTCTGTTCAAATCGCTCCAAGCCCTTTTAACTGTCTGTACGGGCTCGTAGCTCTGTTTGAACTTTCTGTTCAAATCGCTCCAAGCCCTTTTAACTGTCTGTACGGGCTCGTAGCTCAGCTAAGAGTGAAGTGTATTTCACTTTTTCAGATCGTTTCACTCTCTGAAATGGATAGAGCGACGCTCTCCTAATATTCCAGGGGAAAGGCGAAGGTCGAGAGTTCAAATCTCTCCGGGCCCGTTTTTTAAATAAATTAATCACTTAATTTTTTCACTGTTCCATTTTCTGCATCCACTTCCACTAAATCACCATCATTAAGAAGCAAAGTTGCATTTCCCGTTCCGACAATACACGGTTTCTCCATCTCCCTTGCAACTATCGCTGCATGACAGGTTATCCCCCCCTGGTCGGTGACAAATGCTGATGCTTTTGCCATTGCAGGGACATAATCAGGACCAGTTGTTATGGAAACAAGAACATCACCAGTTTCAACTTTACCCAGTTCATCGGTATTTTTTATAACTTTTACAATGCCCTTAACCTTTCCTCCGCATCCGATTTTACCTGAAATCTCATTAGTGTTTTGAATCTGGATACTAAAAGAAAGATTCTCCGCATTCTGCCGGATTTCACTGC
>JAFGQX010000053.1 GCA_016935455.1 Microcaldota archaeon | reverse complement strand
GTGTCTGTGAAGAACGCTATGCGCATGGAATTTTTAATGATGGGAAGGTATTAAAACGATATGATTGTTTGTAAATTATTGTTCTTTGTGTTTAATCCCAGAAAGGTTTAAATAAAAGTGCAGCCCCATTTAATCTAAGGGTGAGTTTTTGGGTAAAAAATCCGCTAAAAAAAATAAAACTAAAATTAAATCATCAAAAAAATCCGCTTCAAAATCAAAAATAACTATTAAAGCAAAAAAATCCAGAGCCAAAACAAAGAATCTTAAAAAAGTGGAATCAGCAAAACCGGCAAAAGTAAAAAAGCCAGCTGTTCCTAAAACTGCAAAACTCACAAAGAAAACTGAAATAAAAGAAACCCCGCCCGCAGGATTTTCAAAGAAAGACAAAGAGGAGCTAACCGGACTTCTTTCAGATGCATATGCAAGACAGACGCTCATAAACCTTGCCGGAGAAAACACCCTTGATATCATACGCATTTTTCCGGTTATGACAAGCGACGAGGAAATCTCAAAAAAATTGAAAGTAAAAATAAGCGACATACGTTCTGCTTTAAACAAGCTCCACGGGAACAGTCTTGTAACCTACCAGAGAAAAAAAGATAATGAAACCGGCTGGTATTCATACAGCTGGTCTCTCAACAAGGGAAAAATTATTGAATGGGTGACCGCCCGCAAAAAAGAACGGGAGGAACTTTTTAATGAAACCCGCGAACACTATTTCTGTCCGAAGTGCGGAATAGATTCAATAATGCCTTTTGAAAACGCATCGGACTACCAGTTCAGATGCCCTTTCTGCAACGGTTCCCTCAACTTCCTTGAAAAAGAAAATGCAGAAAAAATATTCCACAATTATCTCCCGAGCGAAATAAGAAAAAGAGGCCATCTGTGAGGATACAGGAAATAAATGTCTACGCCGTTCCTTTCAACAAAGAAGGAAAGGTTCTTGTTCTTAAAAGGCACAGCGGTTTTTGGGAGTTTCCCGGAGGCGGTGTGGACTGGGGTGAAGAACCTGAGCTAAGCGCCAAAAGAGAACTTGAAGAAGAAACAAGCCTTAAATGCACAAAAATAAGATTTTTAGGCTACAGCTCGGCGGTTTATAAAAAAGATGAAAATGACAAACATTCTGTATACTTAATCTTCAGGATGGATGTCGAGGGGGAACTGAAAATATCCGGAGAGCATTCTGATGCAAGATGGGTAACCCCAGAAGAATTAAAATTCCTTAAGCTGGGCCTGAATGCAGAACAGGTACCAGATTTAATTTAATTCTATTCTGCCAGGTTCTGCACGCTTTCTGTGCAGTTGTTTTTTGTTTCCTCATCGCTTATGAATGTACACAAGGTCTCATTTTTGTTTCTCATTGCAAATTCAAAGTAGCACTCATTTTTGAATGCATCAACGGTAAGCCCGCTGCATCCTTCCGGGTCATCGGCCTGGATTGTAATTATGAAGAGACAGCTTTCTTTGTTGGGGCCGGCATAATTGCAGAGGTCCGGGTTTTCCCTGTTTACTGCAACTGATTTAATGCACATTTCAGGCTCATCCTGGTCAAAGCAGAATGCTATTTCATCCTGCGTGCCGAGGGAAAGGTCAAAAAGGTCCTCAACCTCGCTTTCATTTGAAAGATGGGTGGGTTTTTCAATCTCATGCACATTGTTGTCCTTTTCAACAAGTGTTTTTGCCGATTCTACCGGATTTCCTATCATCTCAAATGAAAATGTTTTTTCATAAGCTTCTCCGTCTTCTCCTATGCACAGCGTTATTTTATAATCAGTATAAACCTTTGCAGAATTGGCGTCAAGCCCGAATCTGTTAAGGTCTTCAACTGTAAGTTTCCCAAAATCAATAGTGTATGAAATTTCAGAGCAGGAGTGCCCGTTTATTTCCTTTTCAGTAATCTCTTCGCTGAATTCCATAGCGCCTTTTTCAAGAAGAATCCCCGATGCTTCTTTGTCTGCTTCAAGCATTTCTTCAGTGATTATTTCTTTCCTGAGTATAACATTTGTGTACTCATAAAATGACGAGTTCTCATCAACCTTTGTGCACTTTTTTGTTTTCTCAAAATCAACGCAGAAATAAATGTCGTTGCCTATGAAATAGGTTTCTTCGGAAGCAATGTAGTTCTCATAGGATACATATGCTTCATCCCCATTTTTGACAACTGTTACCGTACTTGGGATGTAATTTTTCTTTTCTTCATAAATGTACTGATAATTTTCAAGGTTTAATTCTCTTTCCAGATGCTTCATATAAATTTCTTCGGCTTCACTCAGCTGGTGCTCTTCTCCGTGCTCTTCCGCAAGATTGCTTATTGCATAATCATATATTATATATGTGACTCCAAAAAAAACTGCAACTGCAAGTATAAATAAAATTACATCCTTAATTTCCATAAAAATCCCGTTTTTTATTAAACATCAATACATTTAAAAAACGTTATTTGTTTTTTAGTCTTCCGCCACAGATCAGGAAAATCTGTCAGGGTCCAGGGGTTTCTCGTTTCTGAAATTGTTTGTTGAGAATGATTTATGGGTCTGGAATGCACTTTTAAGAGTGTAATATGTATTCCAGATTATTTTTACTCCAAGCGGTTCCAATGCCGGCTGGAAGAATTTATTTAATCTGTTAATATCCAGAGGAGCCATAATGAAGATAGATGCGTTTCCTTTTTAAATTTCTGCTGTTTTATTCCGACTTTTGCCGTAAATTTCCTTTAATTTCCAGCAGAAACCCATCAAGTTTTTCTGAAGGAATAGATGCGCCTGCCGCTATTTTATGTCCTCCCCCCACGCCGCCGGTTTTTTTTCCGGCATTTTTCATTGCCCTGCCAAGATTCAGCCCTTTTGATACAAGCATCTGCGTTCCCCTTGAAGAAATCTTGAGCCATCCTTTTTGGGATGACGACACTCCTATTATCGGTTTTTCCGAATTAAAACCTAAAATCATTCCGCATACAATCCCTATAATCCCCTCGTCAATAATTCCTGTTGCATTGACAAAATAGAATACCCCGAAATCCTGAAGGTTATTTTTTGCATATTCCACACCTTCCCTTATCATCTTTTTGTGGTGGATGAGGAGCTGGAGTGCTTCTTTATACGCTTCCTGGCTTCCAAGGCATACTCCTACGCCTGTATCTGCCTTTCCGTGCCTCCCGCATGCATTTAGAATGGTTGAAAATTCAGATGCATCGTAAAGGTCGGATTTTACAGGCCTTTTTTTCAGTATATACACCTCACCGATGATATTTTTTGCGGATTTCGGACTGGACACTGCAAGATGCTCAACAAGTTTTCTTTTTAATTTTGTTTTTTCTCCTTCGCTTAAATCAATATACGTCCGGAATTCACCAGTTTCTTTTTTTGCCTTTATCCCCAAATCCTCAAGAAGTTTATATGCATTCTCCTCTTTATATGTTATTCCCGGGATGTAAACTTCATCAGAAAAGGAAAGAAACTGTGCAAGCGGCCTTGAAGACCTTCCATAAAGCCTTAAATCCTCCAGCACTTCAATTTCTCTTTTTTCCACTCCCTCTTTCATTATTTCCCTGTTTTTTCCTGTAAGCGGATACTGCATATCTCCGACCGCGCCAACAACTGCAAGGTCCACACCAGTTTTAAATACTGAATATGCAGTTCCTGATGCGGACAGTTCTGTTCCGCCGTCTATTCCAAAAAGAAGGGGGTTAATCTGAAATTTATCTATTCCCTCTGTCTGGTGGTGGTCAATTACAAGAACATCTTTTAGTTCATTTATTCTTTTGTTTCCTCCTCCCAGATCCACAAAAATTATTTCCTTCTCTTTTTCCAGTTTTTCAATCTCTGCGTCGTCAAGTTTTTTAATCCATTTATGCCGGTGGTTTTTGAATTCTTTTCTGAATGCGGATATTACAACAGACCCGCTGCTTATCCCGTCCGCATCATAATGATGCACTATTAACGGATTATTCATTGAAAATGCGTGTTTTTTTGCCTCTCTGCATGCAGTTTCAAAATCCATAATCGGAAATATAAACCAATTTTCTTAAATACTGATTATAATTTTAGTGCAATCTGTTTTCCCGGCGGTTTCGCTGTTCTGTTTCTGCGTCTTTTTGGTTTTCCTTTTGAGAGAACACCGTCATCCTCAAGCCGGTTTTTTCTTTCAATATATTCCCTTATTGTTCCGGTGTGGTCAAATCCGATTTTTTTGAAAATCCTCCTTGCCTTTTTTTCAAGTTCCGCAGTTTTTTTACCCCTATTATTTGCCAAAAATCTTATTGCAAAAGCCAGGTCCATTTCCCACCCCTTTCTTTCGCACACTGGGATTCCGGCTTCAATTGCGGATATGACGCATTCAATTAAATCCTTGTCAAGTTTCTCTCTGTGTTCATCCATAAATTCAACAATGCATGCAAGCTCCCCCTCCTCCCCGCATTTTTGGATTCCCTTTTTGAGAGCATTTTTTACATTTGGTTTAAAAACAGCAAGCTCCTTGTCCTCTGCAATTTCCCAGATATTTTCTATTTTTCCTTCTTCTCCGCATATTTCCAGGCATCTTAAAATCCCGTTTTTAATTATCCATCTGTCGTTCTCCCCTTTCGCCTCTTTGTAAAAAGCTATAAGCGGTTCAGCGTATCCTCTTTCAGCCAGAATACTTACCGCGGTTTTAAAATGATTTTCAAGCATCTCAAATCCTCCTTTTTATTTTTCTTTTAGGTATCGGAGGCACCTGCATTACGGGAGGAACCCCTTTGTTCAGCTCGCTTAGAGCCACCTGCAGAGTAAGGCGTTTTGTTCTTTCTTCTTGTTTTTCCTTCTGTCCCCCTAAAACAATTTCATTTTTTCTTTTGGAATCTCTTCTTTTAATTTTCTCTTTTGTTTCTTCATCCAGGTCATTTCTTCTGCTGAGTGTTCTGAGACAGGTCATATACCCTTCTTTCAGAAGTATGTCCGCCGTTTTATGGATTATTCCCCGGGTTAATTCCTTTCTTTCAAGAATCTCTCTTATCTTTTCAGTGTATTCCTTTTTTGCACAGACCTTAATTGAGTTTAAGAGTGCGTTTTCAATTTTTTTCACTGCCTTTTCGCTCAAATCTGTTTTCCCCAGCAGATTGACAAGACCCTTTAGGTAATTTTCTCCCCTGAATTTTTTTACTCCTTTAAAAAGTGTTTTTTCAGGAACCTCTTCACCCATAAGATACGTGCACATTTCTTCTAAATTACCGCTCTTAGTAAGTTCTTTGAAATATTCTGAATCTGACATTTAACCCTACCCGATATGGTAAAATTAGTTCATAAGTTTTTATAAATGTTAGGTAATGGTTATACAATGCTAAGAATATCTTACTCTTCCCTCAATAACTTTAATTCTATTCAGAACTTTTTTTCCTTCCCTGCATTTTCCCGAATATTCCTCAAGAAAGACATTCCTGTGTTTTTCTGAGTGGAGAGACCTGAGCATTGTAAAAACATCCACTGCTTTGTCTTCAATTTTATGGGAAAAGTATCCAAGCCCGAAATCAATCACATAAATTTTATCTCCTGTTCTCACAAGATTTGCAAGCGTAAAATCCCCGTGGATTATACTGCCGTTATGCAGTTCAGCAAGCACCTTTCCCGCCTCCCTAAGCACCTTTTCAGATTCAGGCGCCCGTTCACCCCCGATAAATGAAATTTTTATTTTATATTCATCTGTTTCGTAAACCTTGGGGCAGTTTATTCCAATCTCGGCGCACCTTTTTAGTATTCTCGCTTCCCTCCTTGTTCTTCCTTTCCTCAAAAATTCATCCAGTTCTTTATTTCTGTATTTTTTTTCAATTCTCTCTTTAATCAGGCATTCTTTTCCCTCAAAGGTTGACCTGCTGAGAACTGCTTCGGCTCCTCTCAAGGCAACACCAGCCCTCCGAACATCAGAAACATCAATACTGACACTGCAAAAACTGCAAGCCAGACACTGAAGTTCCAGTCCTTAACCTTTTTCCCGTCAAGAACAAAGAACGGAATTAAATTAAATGCTGCAAGAAGAGCATTGATATATGCGCCCAGCCCCCAAATATTAATCTGAAGGAGTCTTGAAGGCGCGAAAAGGTAAAATACAGCAAAAATTGAAGCTACAATCATATTCGTTACCGGCCCCGCAAGTGCAATTATGCCGTTTTCCCTCTTGGTAATATTCTTCCCCATTATATACACTGCCCCCGGAGCCGCAAACAGAATCCCAAAAAGCGAGGTAATAAACATGAATATTATCCCGTTTTTCCACATAACAAATCTTGCCTTTGCCCCGTAGCTTATTGCAACTGCCTTGTGCGCAAGTTCATGCAGAACAAACCCTACCCCGATAGTGAAAAAGAAAACCACCATCAGCACCGCAAGTCCGTGCAGATTCCCCAGAATCCCCAGCCCGTTTGTTGCTATTGAAAGAGCAAGAGATATTGAAAAAACAGATATAAGTATTTCTTTCCCCTCATCAAAACCTATTTTGAAAGCTTCCTTCATTCTATCAGCCTTTCCTCATAAAGAATCCTTACTTTTGCAGGACTCATAAAACCGCCGTAATCTTCAACTATTCCAAAAACTTCCCTTCCTGTGTTAAGCCTTACTCTTATTTCCCTGTTGACCCATGCATCGCCCAGGGCTATCCCGCTTCTTCCGAATAATGAAGGCACGCCCTCAGTTATCACCTTTACTTTATCTCCTTTTTTTATCCCCCTTAAAGAAGGATAAACAAGTGAGATTAAAAGAGACACCCCAAGCGAAAGCCCCACCAGTTTTACCAGAAACAAAATACTTTCCGGAGAGAATGAAAAATAAATCAGCGAAACTGCCAGCAGAAATATAAAAATTTTAAAAAAAATCCCCAGCTGCATCATCCGTACATCCCGCCCGCGGTTGATTTGAATTTTTCCAGGGATTCAAAGTCCTCTTTTTTCAGCGTTGTTCTAATCTCTTTTAATGCCTCCAGGAAAAATTCATGCTTTATTTTTGCAGATTTCTTTCTTATAGCCAGCATTCCAGCTTCCCTGCATATGTTTTCCAGGTCCGCACCGCTGTAATCCTCAGCTATTTTTGCTATTTCCTTTAAATCCACGTCCTTGTCCAGAGGCATATTTTCAGTATGTATCTTAAGTATCTTGAGCCTTTCTGCTTCATTCGGGAGTGGAACCTCAATAATACGGTCAAACCTGCCAGCCCTCATCAAAGCAGAATCCAGAATATCCGGTCTGTTTGTCGCAGCTATTACAACCACATTTTTAAGGCTTTTAAGCCCGTCCATTTCGGTCAGAAGCGTATCCACAACTCTTTCGGTAACCCTGTGTCCTTCAGTTCCTCCGCCTCTTTTGCCCGCCACCGCATCAATCTCATCTATGAATATAATGCACGGAGCAGACATTCTCGCCTTTCTGAAAAGTTCCCTTACTGTTTTTTCTGATTCCCCGACCCATTTGGAAAGAACCTGTGTTCCGCTTATTCCTATAAAATTTGCTTCGCTTTCATTTGCAACCGCCTTTGCGATCATTGTTTTTCCTGTTCCCGGAGGTCCGTAAAGCAGTATTCCCTTAACAGGCCTTATCCCCATCTTTTCAAAAACCTCGGGTTTCTTGAGGGGAAGTTCAACAGCCTCTTTTACCTGCATCTTGACAGTTTCCATTCCTCCTATATCCCCCCAGTTTACTGTCGGCCTTTCAATAAACACCTCCCTTAATGCTGACGGCTGTATTTCTCTGAGTGCATTATTGAAATCGTCCATATTTACTGAAAGATTTTCGAGTATGTCCTGCGGTATGTTCTCTTCATCAAGATTTATTTTCGGCAGTATTCTTCTGAGCGCCTTTATTGCGGCTTCTTTTGTCAGAGAGCTTATGTCTGCTCCCGTGTACCCGTGGGTTACCCTTGCAATTTTTTTAATGTCAACATCTTTGCTTAAAGGCATATTCCGGACATGTATCTGAAGAATTTCCTTTCTCCCTTCCATAGTTGGTACGCCTATCTCTATTTCCCTGTCAAACCTTCCCGGCCTTCTCAGCGCCTCATCAATTGAATCAGGCCTGTTTGTCGCAGCTATTACAATAACTTCCCCCCTGCTTTTCAGCCCGTCCATAATTGTAAGAAGCTGTGAAACCATCCTTCTTTCAACTTCTCCGGTTACCTCTCCTCTTTTTGGAGCTATTGCGTCAATTTCATCTATGAAAATTATTGAAGGGGAATTTTCTTCGGCTTCCTTAAACAGCTTTCTCAGTCTTTCTTCTGATTCTCCTACGAATTTGCTGACTACTTCGGGACCTCCAAGATAGAAGAAGTTTGCATCGCTTTCATTTGCAACCGCCTTTGCAAGAAGTGTTTTTCCTGTTCCCGGAGGACCGTAGAGAAGAACTCCTTTTGGGGGCTCTATTCCCAGTCTTTCAAATAATTCCGGATGCCTTAGAGGAAGTTCAACCATTTCCCTTACTTTTTGGATGGTTTCTTTCATTCCGCCCACATCATCATAAGTGATGCTTGGGACGTTTGAAAGCTCTTTTACTGGTTCATCCTTTACAACAATCTGTGTGTCTTCAGTTATCATCACAGGACCCTGCGGAGCAACCTGGGAAACCACAAGCGGAATTGCTGTTCCGAATACACCTACAGGTATAATATTCCCTTTAATCAGCGGTTTTCCAACCAGCCTCCTTTTTACATAGTTGTCAAAACCCGGCGAGTATCTTATATTCTCTCTCGGAGCAAGCACTATTTTTTTTCCTTCCTTTACTTCAACCGGCTCAACTTTTACCCTGTCTCCGAGTCCCATCCCCGCATTTTGCCTTAATATTCCGTCTATCCTTATCATCTCAAGTCCTTCATCATCCGGATGGGCCTGCCATACAATCGCAACTGTGGATTTTTTGCCGGTTAATTTAATGACATCTCCGTTGGACAGCCCGAGTTCATCTTTTGCTTTGGAATCAATTCTGGCGATTCCCCTGCCTATATCATTCTGGAAGGCTTCAGAAACCTTCAAATTTATGAATTTCTTTTTCAAGTTCTTCACCTCATTACAACCTTCTGTATTCTTCCCTCATTATTTTTGCTTATTACTGCTTCCTTTCCTATCACGCTGTCTTTTTTAAGTTCTAGTATTGTAGAGAGGGATACCTGCTTGTCCTGTTCAACGCCTAGAAATTTAAGGGTATCCTCCATATTTAAATTTATCTTTTTTTCTCCTATTTCTATCTCTGTTCTTTCTCCTTTCAGTTTTATATCCTTAATCTCCCCTTTAATAATATTTCTGGGCCTTTTAACAAAAATCCTTGATGATGTGTTTGCGTGGAGCGTGCCATCCTTAAATCTTGCATTTTCTATTACTATTCTGTCTTGTTCTTCTATATTCCCGACTCTACCTGGATTTTCCCATACAATAACCTTTTTTTCAGTATCCCCATCTGAAACAACAAAAGAGTAAAATGTTTTTTTCCTTCCTTCCTTTTCAAAACTTTTCATCCCTTCTACTCTGCTGACAATCCCTTTTATGTTTGATACTGTGCCTTCTTTTAATCCAGAGAATTCCGTAAACTTTGCGGAAGAAAGAATTTTTATTTTCCCTTTATATCCTGTGTTTAAATGCCCGCCATTGATATATGCGCCGGTTATTTGGATCTTGCTGTCCGCCATTATGCTGTATGCAAGCCTTGTATCTTCCTCCCAAAGCCAGAGCTCTGCAGTTCCGGTTTCATCTTTTAGAATTATTATCCTGCACTTTTTCCCTGAGGGAAATACCTTTAACGGCATTATCCTGTCCACAACTGCCCTTACATTTACATTGTTCAGGCCTTCATTTATCTCCTTAATTTTGATAAAGTTTTCTTCTTCCTTGTAAACCCCGCTTTCTTTTGCTATCACTTTCACAGCAACATCTCTGGAAACATAACCGTGAAACTCATCTATTTTCAGTTTAATCTTTTTTTCCGTCTCATCTTTTCCAAAAAGATTAAGGAGCTCCTGATACGGGTCCATACAGTGAGATTATATGGTTAAATTTAAATTTAGTTTTCATAACGTTTTAATTCTCAATAGTCCATATCTGCTTTATGAGAGAAATGGAAAATCTGGAATATTCCTTTATTTTAAAAGAACTCAGCAGTCT
>JAFGQX010000052.1 GCA_016935455.1 Microcaldota archaeon | reverse complement strand
TCTATTGATTCTATTTCTGTAACCAAAGTATAGAGCATTCCCTCTTTTTCAAGCATCTCTGCAAATTCACCTGCATTTCCTTTATGGAGATGCCTTAGTTTGTTGCTAATTTCATCATTTTCTATAATTAATTCTTTTAATCCAACTGTATTAATTTCAATTTTATTGTCTAGATCAACAAGAATTTCTTCAGATATTGTTTTAATTACTGTTACAATAGTGTACATTTGCTTAACTTTCTCTGTAAACGCTTCTTCAGAGCCTTTGAATGAATTTAAAATTTCTCCAGAAGCTGAGAGATATTCATTTTTTCTGGATGGGTTGTCTGCAGTGGCTTTACCTCTTGCAGTTCTAAGTATTTTTGAAAATAAAACATAAACCTCCTTTTCGTCTTTCCCACTTGCTATTTTTTTGCATGATTCTGCAATATCTGTTTTCAAGTATGTTCCCTTTTCACTTATTTCATTCCAGATTCTTCTGTTAAGCTCAACATATGGATTTTGTTCCCCGAATTTCTCGGATATATGTCGTGTAAGCCCGTTTTCGTCCATATATTTTTGTACTTTTTTGGAATTGCTTGTATCTAAAATCAGCTCTGAAACCATCTGTTCGGAATTAAAGTATCCTGTATTTTTTAACTCGCCATTGAGCAGGATTGAAACCGTTTTTGCAGCTCTATAAACAGTGGTATAATCTAATTCATCGCCTAAATCTGTTGTTGCATCTCTTAATATGCCTTCAAATTCTGTTTTATCAATTTCATATTTATCCGATTTTTTATTGGCATTTCTTACTCTCCTTTTTGCCTTGGCGATTAAATCATCGCAGAAATCATATGCATCAGTTTCAGTAATCCCTTTATTTGCTTCTTCAATAATAATTGAAGTGATATTTCCCCTAAGTTTGTGTTTGACAATTCTACTTTTAGCTAATCTTTCCCTATCAGATATCATATTTCTTCACCTTTTTACCTTTTGTGAACCTTAGTGTTTTTAAATGTTATACGCATCTTTTTGTTTTTGGTTTTGTATCTTTCTTTGTGGCTGGTTTTTTAAACGGATTCCCGGTCTGCTGTGCGTTTATTTGCCCGGTTATTTTGGTATATGCCCCCATTGTTTCATCCTTTGCAATCCCGTCAATCTGGATGTTTTGTCCCATTTTATTGAGCCATATTTGTGCTAAAACAACATCCAGTCCTCTTGCACCATGTTTTATGTTTGAATGGTCAATCATACTGTATAACTCATCTGTAGATTTGCTCATTATGTTGCTGATTAGATCTTGGGCAGCTCTCCAGCTCTCTCCATCTATTGATGTGGAACCCGGGCCGTAAGTGTCAACAAAAATTATCCCGTCCTTCTGAATATTATAACCTGCTTTAGCAAGCATTCTTTGGAATTTGAGTGCTGCCATCCGCATATTCCAGTTGTAGCATTCAATTCCACCCACATCATAGCCAAACTTTTTAAGGAGATTTTTAACTTCTTCGAAATCATTTTCTACTTTTGAAGCATATTTTTCAGGTATTCCGCAGCTGCTTTTCTTTACTTTCTTTTCCTGTTTTTCTTCAGTTTTCTCCTCTTTTCCGGACGTTTTTTCATTTGTTTCTTTTTTTGCTTCCGTCTGCGTTTTTTCATCTTTATTTATTTTTTCTGTTTGTTTTTTATCTTCTGTCTTTTTCACAAATTTAACTTCCTTCTTGGATTCTTCAGCCGTTTTTTTCTCCTTTTTATTTTCGGTGTGTTCTGCTTTCTTGGGTTTATGCTGGTCTTTGTTGGCTGTTTTTTCAGCTTTTTTTGCCTCTTTCTTTGTTTCCTTGTTTTTATCAGCAGCTACAGAAAAAACAGCTGTTTTTTTATTTGGTTTTTCTTTTTCAGTAGCCACAGACAGTACAATATTTTTTGTTTCCTTTACCGGTGCATCTGAATCTTTATTGTTGGATGAAAATAATGCTGCAAAGGATATGCACAACGTTACAAACACCACTGCGGCTGCTGAAAGGATGTATTTAAGATATCCTGTTTTTTTCTTCGGAGGTTCTTCTTCTGTTCCCCAGTCAGCCGGTTCTTCTTTGGTATCTTCTTCTTCATCGGCATTTCTTGCGATTTCCTGTGATATTTCTCTTTTTGTTTTTGGAGCTTCCACAGGTGTTATCATCGGCTGGGTTGTTGTTCTTTTGGGTTTTTTGGAATTGTCCGGATTTTTAATTTGTTCCTGGACTACCATAGGATTAACTTTTATTTCATCAAGAAATATTTTGTTAGTATCCCTTTTCTTTACTTCTATGAGCGGTTTTTCCCCTGTTTTTTTATCATCTTCATCTGCATCCTTAAATTCTTCTTTGAATTGTTCGTCCACCGTCATATCCTCTCTTGTAGGCTGCAGGTCATCCAGATTTTGAAGCTGTTCGGAAGTGTAGGGGAGGGGTGTTTCACCTGTCGGTTTTTTCTTTCTTCCCTCAAACATTTTGTCCATTTCCTTTTGTATTTTTTCAAAAGGAATCATGTCAAGTGTTTCCTTTCTTCTGTCTTTTTCTGCAATGCTCTCCGGTTTTTTAACCGATTCTTCGTGCGTCGGAGGCTCATCATCCATAAACGGAAGTTCTTCTTCCTTTAGAGTATCGCCGATGTTTATTTCCGTAAGTGTTCTCTCATCCTGTTCTTCTTTAAGGTAGGTAATTGCCGCATCCACAAGGCTGGTCATTCCCACCTCTACGTTTCTTGGATGTTTAAGATGCCTTTTTCCTATTTTTGAGCCTGCAAAATGATATGTTCCATCTCCGTCATTTTTCTGCATACATTCAGGAACATGGCAGTAATATTTCAGGCTGATTATGGGAATACCGTCTTTATTTTTGTTTATTTGAGGTATGATAACCGGCCGTATTCCTCTTATGGGTGTGCGGGGGTCAGTTATTATCGTATTTCCGCTTTCATCTTCAGAGAATGCAAGTTCTGCTGCAGAGTATGTTTTTGCACGGTATCTGGTTTTCTGTTTTCCTCCTCCAAATGTTTTTCCTTTGAGCATTTCGCTTATTCTCTGCGCTTCCGAAGGATTCTGGGAAGAGTATTTTTCAAGGGTTTCAACTGCTTTTTTGCCTAATTCGTTGTCTGAAGCGGATATCTCTGCAAGGGGTTTAACAGCAGGAGAACCGATAAGTATTATCTCGTCCGTTTTTTCATTTTTAAGTAGATATTTTATATACTCTGGGCTGGATTCAATTTTCTTCAGTAAATCTGAAGCAGCTTTTCCAGCTTCCGGATGCAGGACACACACTTCAATCTTTGGAACTGATTCCCCAAAGGACATTTTTAGTATTTTATCTGTTTCACCGGAAATAAGCAGGTTAACCATTTCCTCAGGAAAATTAATTCTTTCTTTGAGTGTCGGCCTTTTTGGAGGTCCATCCGTTTCAGCTTTGGAATTCTCATCAGTTTCTGGGCAGGGAATTGCATCAACCTGTACTGTGGGGGCGAATTCTCTTTTTATATCTCCCATTTCATGGACTTGTTTTTTCTTATCCCCCATTTCCGACTGCAGTTCATCAAAATATTTATCCATTGATATTTCCAGGGTTGATTCTAATTCATCCCCGATATCTTCAATTACTGCGGTTTTTGCAAGGGGGTCCACTGTTTTTCCGGAAGTGTTCCGGCCTTGATTTTTAATGCGGTTAATGATGCCGGTTTTTCTTGCATCTATCGTGTCTTTTTGGGGCTGAACAAGGTCAAAATCGTTTTTACTAAGGATACTTTCCAGGCTAAGCTGGGGCGGGTTTAAAAGTGCATATGCACACAGTTTGTTTTCAAGATATGAATTGAATTCATCCGGAATTTCTATTTTTTGTTCCCTAAGGACTGCCGCTTTTACAATTTTTATTATAACTGCTCTTCCCTCTCGGCTGTAAAGGTTTTCATACAGGGCACTTTCTATTTTTCCTTTTTTATAATTATTAAATTCATTAAAGAAGACTTTTTCGGCTATTTCAATTTCGTTAGTTTTTTTTCTTGTTTCAAGAGCACGGTCAAATCTTTTTTTCACTTCAGGAAGTTTTTGATTAAACAGGTACTCCAGCTCTTCCTCTTTTTTATTCCAGAAGTTGCTTCTTTCCATTGCCTGCATTTTAAGGCTGACCTCCTTTGCACTGCTGCTTGCTTTTCCTTCTTCCATTTCTTTAAGATGCTGGGACTGTTTTTCTTTTAATTCTGAAAACACTTTTTCATTTTCTTTTATTTTTTCTGCAATCGCAAGTATGTTCGGGTCATGCGGGTGAAATCTCATAAGATGCCCTGCAAGTGCCTTTAATTGTACATATCTGTTGTCGCTCGGGCCGATGTTGTAAAATGCAAAATTCTCTGCAAGGTCATTCATATCCTCTACTTTTTCTATTTTAAGATTCTCGCTGGTGCTTAGTCTTTCAACCTTTGCAGAATCAACCAGTTTTTCAAAAAGGCCCCGTTTTTCCATTTCAAAAAGAATATCCCCTTCAAAAGATACGCCTTCAATTTTAAGTTTCCCAGAGACATTGATAAGTATCTCTTCTACAACCTGTTTTCTTGTTTCTGCAGAATCTCCTGATTTTAATTTTAAAAGTATCTCGGAAAGCTCTTTTATCTGGCTGTCGGTCAAATCAACGCCCAGATATCTTTTAAGTTCAGTGTCTTCTATGCTTACTGAATCAGGTTCAACAAGTTTTATTCCTTTTTCAAGGATGTTTAATGTTCTGTAATAAAGATATGCCGCTTTGATGTCTGAAATAAAGGCCAGATATTCGGATTTGGAAAAGTTTTTTATGAATCTGTCCGCAGTATTTCTTATTTTTTCCTCTGAAACCGAATCCCTTCTTTCCCTTATAAGCTTGTCAACAGACCGCATAACTAGTTCCGAAAACAGTTTGTATCCTTTTTCCCTGCCCATATCGCGGGCCATTACTTCCATATAGCAGTATCTGAGTTCTGAGTTTTCAGGAGATTTGATTGAATCCAGTATTTCATTGTAAATCGTGCTGTTTAACGCCCACGAAATATCGCTTCCGTACAGTTTTCCGTTCAGGTATTCGGCAATTCCATTTTGTTTAATCGCTCTTTTTTTCTCTTCGGGAAATGCACGAATTTCAAGTTCGTCTCTTTTATCATCCATCTTTTTTAAAACAACACTTTCCATAAGAGAAAGAGGATTTCCGGCATATCCATCGGTGGTTTCCTGGACAGTTTCAATATTTTTTGTTATTTCATAAACAACAAGCTCGGTTTTGATCAGAAATTCAATGTTTTCTTCTTTGAGTGTGTCGCCGGCTTTTTTCAATTCATCATGGCTATAACTTTTGGACAGTTCATTTTGGGCCTGTTCAACAAATTGTGAATAGTAATTTTTTACTGATTCTTTGGATGCCGGGTCCTCTCCGGAATTTAAAAGCAGTTCTTTGAGAGTTTCCAATTCTCCTTCAGAACTTTTATTAAGTGAAGACCTGATAACCTTGTTTGTTTCTTTTTTCAGTATATTAAGAATTCTATCGGAATTACCATTTCCAGTTTCAAACTGCATAAGTGTGCACCTGTTATTTTTTGTGTGCCTTTAAGTTTTTAAATATACTGTTCATCAATAGATTATAACAAACTCTTCAAAATCTGTTTTTTCAGGTTTAAATTCCCTATCTTTAGAAGTATATATCGAAACTTCTTTTATAACCGGACCGTTTTTGATTTTTTTAATTTCATCTATGAATTTTAAAAGAATTTTTTCCGGTCCTTTGCAGTATATTTCCACATCTCCGCCCGGAAGATTTTTGACATAACCGCGTATATTGCCTAATTTATGAGCCAGTTCTTTGGTTTTGGCCCTGAAGAACACTCCCTGAACTTCCCCCCGGACTCTCAGCAAATACTGGCTGTAATCCACATTGCGGTTCATATGTTCCGTATATGGGGTCCATGTTTTTTAAGTATAACGCAGGATAAACAAACTCCTCCATAGTTTCAGGCGGGACAGATGTCAATAATTTCCATGCTTCTTCTGTTCCTACTGAATCAATTATTTGTTTTACAAAAGTATGTCCTTCAATATATTCATCAAAATACTTGGCATATCTGGAAGGGTTTTGTTCATACAAATGAGAATTTACTTTTATTCCAAGTAATTTTTTCACAATTCTTCTGAATGTTTTTACTGGCGAGAATAATCTGGAAATGTATTTTCTTATTAAATAGGACGGACTAATGGATTTAGAGCTTAATCCGGTTGTTTTGCAGTACTCTGTTTCAGCATATCTTGCGAGTCCTTCAATTACAGCACTGATAATCTGGGGGATTTTGGGTATAACTTTGTCTTCCGGAACTGGGCAAAGAAGGGATTTAAGCGGTGTTTTTGACTGGTAATGATGTGTTAATTCGTGAATTAAAATAACCTTTTTGATTTCATTAGGAACCATAAGAGTTGTAAGAGGAGGAAATTCAATCATTTTTGCATTTCCAATACCTCTATAATGTGCTCCTGTAATAAGATGAAATACTCTAATTACATTTAATTTTCTCAGTATTGTTTTGAAAATGCTTTCAATAAATCTGGCTGTGGCGTTAATTTTTTCAATGATTGCCGGTCTTTTCCTTGTAAAATTTGGATTTTCCAATTTAGATGGAGTATATATTTTTGGATTTGAAGGGGTTGTATTAGAAAGATATTGCTGTTCTAAAGAGAAATCGGAGGACCACCTCGTTCTAATTCTCGGGTCGTCTGCTGGAGAAAGGCAGTATAATTTTTCTATAAACCTTTTTGCAGAAGGAAGTTCTTCTTTCAGACCGTCCAGCCCCCAAAATCTTTTCCATTTGTATGCAATTAAACGAAATGGACTCTTGGAACTAGGTTTTTTAGTAATATCTCTCCACACTTTTTTATTCTTTCTATAACGCATTATCAAAATATATGGAAAATTAAGCTTATAATGGTATGTTTTATAAAAAAAGGGGTTTTCGGCGAACCGAAAGGCGAAAGGATCTGAAAAGACCGAAGTCAATTCAAAAACCTTCCAATTCTTTACCGAAAGTATACCCTATACTCCATCAAAATTTAAAAGGGTTGCGAGTTCTCTCTTAAATTTAAAACCATAAATGTATACTAAATAAAAAAATAAGATTTTACCGGGTTCCAAAAGTTTGCATTTGTTGAGAGCAAGCTTTATAAATCCGAATGTTCATATATATACTTCACCCTTCTTCTAGGGGCAAATTATATGGAAATCTACATACTAGTGGATTTGACTCATGCTTCAAGGGATTTAAACGAGTAGGTGTAAAACCGAAAATTCCGATTTTTCGTATGTACTCTTAATTCCAGTTGATCCTGCTGGAGGGTACTGCTATCAGAGTTCGGATAAACCATGCAAGTTGACCCATTCACTTGAGTGGGTAGCAGAAGGCTGAGTAACACGTGGTCAACCTACCCTAAGGACGCGGATAACCTTGGGAAACTGAGGATAACCCGCGATAGATGTTCTATGCTGGAATGCTTGAACATCTAAATTGCTGATGAATTGGAGTCAGTCAGCCTTAGGATGGGACTGCGGCGGATTATGGTAGTTGGAGTGGTAATGGCACACCAAGCCGATAATCCGTAGGGGCCATGGGAGTGGTGGCCCCCAGAAGGGCACTGAGACAAGGGCCCTAGTCCTACGGGATGCAGCAGGGACGAAAACTTTACAATGCGCGAAAGCGTGATAAGGGAACTCTGAGTGGTATTGGCTTTGCTAATATCTTTTGGCAAGTGTAAACAGCTTGCAGAATAAGGGTGTGGGCAAACACCCTGGTTCAAAAAATCCTTCACTCGAGGAGAACCAATGTGGTTCACGACTGGTGGCAGCCGCCGCGGTAACACCAGCGCCTCAAGTGGTACCCACGAATACTGGGCCTAAAGCGCTCGTAGCCGGTCTGGAAAGTCTATTGTGAAATGTTAGGGCTCAACTCTAACGCGTGCAGTGGATACTTCTAGACTAGAGAACGGGGGAGGACAGGAGTACACCCGGGGTAGGGGTAAAACGCTTTCAACTCTTTGGAGTTCTAAGCTTACTATCCGTTGATCCTGGGTGGACTATCAGTGGCGAACATTTGAACAAGTTCAAAATAAGCAACTTTGTTCAAGTCGCTAAGGCGCCTGTCCAAAACGTATCTGACGGTGAGGGGCGAAAGCTGGGGGAGCAAACGGGATTAGAGACCCCGGTAGTCCCAGCCGTAAATCATGCAGACTGTGGTGTTACAGTAGAGTAATCTATTGTAGTGCTGTAGCGTAGGTGTTAAGTCTGCCGCCTGGGGAGTACGGTCGCAAGACTGAAACTTAAAGGAATTGGCGGGGGAGCACCACAAG
>JAFGQX010000010.1 GCA_016935455.1 Microcaldota archaeon | reverse complement strand
TTTATTTCCTCTTGGTTTACTTTTTAAATTAAATTAACTATTTTTCCAAAAATCGAATTATACACTGAAGGATTATCTGCTAATTTAAGAAATACATCGGATTGAGTAAATTCTATTAGTTCTTCAAATGTCATTTTTTCCAATATTTTTGCTAGGACCGCAGCAGCATTCTCTCTTAACTTTCTATCCTCATCTTTCAAAGCATTAATCAAAGCAGGAATTGCTGGGGAACCAATCCCCCCTAACTTCTCAGCAGCTTTTTCTCTTACTTTCAGATTTTTATCTTTTAAAGCCCCAATTAATGCAGGAATAGAATCTATTTTTATCAAAGCCCAACCAACACTCTTTTTTACCAACCAAAATTCATTATCCAAAGCCCTAATCAAAGCATCAATAACTTTCTCAATCTCTTTGGGACCAACTTTAGAGTAATCTATTTTTTCCAAAGCCAAAACAGCACCTTTTCTTATTTTCCAATTTTCATCCCCCAAAGCTTTAATTAAAGCACAAACAGCTTTTGAATCATCTATTTTCTTTAAGTCTCTAAAAGCATCTCTTCTTACTCCAAAATCATCATTTCCCAAATCCCCAATCAATTTTTCTATTTTTTTAGTAGTATCATCAACTAAAGGTTTAGAAGTAATTTCCTTCTTTTTATTATCAATTTTTGCTTTACTCTTTCTCTTCATTTACCAGTCCCACCCACATATGGATAATTAGTTAATGATAATGTTTAAATATGTTAAGAAATTAGAATATATAATTAATAACTTTTCTTCCTTAAAATTCTATAAATCCGGTGAATGAATGCTTGAAAAACTTGACACAAACAAACTAGAGGAAAAATACACTAAAAAGTGGGATGAAGAAAAAACATACAAATTCAAAAATGATCCAAATATGAAAAAATACACAATAGACACACCCCCGCCCTTCACAAGCGGAGAACTCCATATGGGACACGTCCTTTCATATTCATTCTTTGATTTTGCAGCCAGATACAAGAGAATGAACGGTTATGATGTGTATTATCCGCAGGGGTGGGACACACAGGGATTTCCCACAGAAGTAAAGGTAGAAAAAAAACACGGAAGACTGCCCCCGGCAGAATTCAGAAAAAAATGCGTGGAATGGACAGAAGAAATGATAAAAAGAATGAAATCCCAGATGATTGAAATGGGGTTTTCCCCTGACTGGGATTATGAATACAAAACTATGGACCCCGAATACCACAAAAAAGTCCAGCTTTCATTAATTAGAATGTACAAAGACAAATATGTTTACAGGGCAAAACACCCGGTATACTGGTGCCCGAGATGTATGTCTGCAATAGCAAAAGCGGAAACAGAAGAAATTGAAAAATCAGGAAAATTAAACTACATAATATTCAAAGGACCTGAAGGGGAAGACCTGCAGATTGCAACCACAAGGCCTGAATTGATGCATGCATGCGTTGCAGTGATGTATCATCCTGAAGACAAGAGATACACCCACCTGAAAGGAAAAGAAATTACAACCGCCCTTGGAAAAAAAGTAAAGGCGATTCCTGACAAATTAGTAGAAAAAGAATTCGGAACCGGTCTTTTGATGGTGTGCACATTCGGGGACAAAGACGATGTTTTATGGACACACAGATACAAACTTCCCATAATTGAAGCAATTGATGAAAGAGGAAAGTTAATCAATGCAGGGGATTTAGACGGTCTAAAAGCAGAAGAGGCAAGAGAAAAACTCATTGAAAAATTCAAAAAGGAAGGAAAACTTGTAAAACAGGAAGATGTAAAACAGGCAGTAAAGGTTCATGACAGATGCAAAAGGCCGATTGAACTCAAATCATCGCTTCAGTGGTTTGCAGACATAAAATCACATGCAAAGGAAATCAAAGAATGGGCTTCAGAAATAAAATGGATACCTGATTTTGGAATACACTATATGACTGACTGGATTGAGAATGTTGACTGGGACTGGGTTATTTCAAGACACAGAGTATTTGGAACACCCCTCCCCTTTTACGTATGCGAAAAATGCGGATATTCAGAACCAGCAGAGGAATCCGAACTCCCATTTTATCCTGAAAGTGCAAAAACCAAAAAATGCCCAAAATGCAAAGAAAATTTAATCCCCGAACAGACTGTTGCAGACTGCTGGGTGGACTCATCAATCACACCGCTTATTATCGCCGGTTGGCCGGATGAAAATTACAAAAAATTATATCCCTCTGATTTGAGGCCTCAGGGAGTGGAAATAGTAAGAACTTGGGCATTTTATACAGTTTACAGAAGCACTGTTCTCACAGGTAAACCCCCATTCAAGGAAATTTTATTGAATGGAAACGTTCTTGCTCCAGACGGGAGAAAGATGAGCAAATCTTTAGGAAACATAATTTCCCCATCTGAATTGAAAAAAGAATACCCTGTTGATTCAGTAAGGCAGTGGGCGGCTTTAAGCGGAGCAATGGCAAAAGACAGGCCATTCAGCTATGAAGACATACGATTTTCCAAGAGTTTTATAAACAAATACTGGAATGCATCAAGATTTATAGAAAAATTCCTTGAAAATTACAAGCATTCCAAACCAGAAAAACTTAAGCTCCTTGACAGATGGATTTTAACAAAATTAAACGGTACAATTAAATCATATACTGACTCAATGGAAAATTATCAGTTCCATTCGGCACTCCACAAAATGCACGAGTTTTTCTGGCATGATTTATGCGACAATTATCTTGAATATGTAAAATACAGGGTATACAATGATACGGAAAAACAGCCTGCACTCTATTCCCTCTATGAAGTTCTCTACAACTCAACAAAACTTCTTGCACCCGTGATGGTTTTTACAACTGAAGAGATTTACAGGGAACTTTTCCATTCACCTGAATCCGGTTCAATACATAATTCCAGATGGCCGAAACCCCTTAAAATAACCGAACTTTCCGAGGATGAATTAATTCTTATGGATGAATTTAACAGCATAGTTTCTTCTGCAAGGCAGTTTAAGGCATCCAACAGGCTTTCCCAGAACAGCGAACTGTCCTCAATGAAAATTTATTCAGAAAAAGAATATCCTGATGAACTTATAGATGAATTAAAAAACATACTAAAAGTAAAAATTATAAAAATTGAAAAAGGGGAATTTTCAGTTTCAATGGAGATTTAATTACTGGGCCGTAACCCTTGCAATTATTCTTCCGGATACTGTATGCTTAAGCTCTTCCACCTCATCGCAGGAGGGATTCACTTCATGCGCACAGTTGATATATCCCAATTCTGCCTTTATTGATTCAACCCGGTTGTTTGAGGATTCCATCCCCTCCAGCAGAACATCTTCAAGAAGAAGCTCTTCTCCAGCCCCTATATCCTCTTTAACTGGTTTTGTTGCAAGAAGCTGGTCTCCTTTGTAAAATTTAATCTCATCCACCTTCACTTTGTATCCATATCCGTTTATTATTCTCATAGAGGTATGGACCTTATCCTCTGATGTATACATCTGTGCATTGCAGGGAAAACCCGGCCCAAGATTGCATTCCTCTGCAACAAATGCAGTTGAAGGAACCAAGGTTACGATAGCAGCAATAACAATAACCAGTATTAAAAGAGCCCATCCGTAGGTAGTAAGATATTCAATAGCAGCCTGTCCTTTTTTATGTTTTTTATTCATAACAACCCCTAGAAAGAGTGCGCAGGCAAAATTTATAAAAACTTCCGTCCTACTTCTTACTTTAAAACACTATAATGAGGTCTTTAATTATGCCAGTAAAAAGTTGCGAAAGATGCGGTTCACAATCAGATAAAATGGAAAAGTGCAATTACTGCGGAAAGGTTTTATGCTACCAGTGCATTAAATCACAGAAGAGAGTCGGTAAAACAAGAAGATACTTTATATGCAAATCCTGCTGGAGCAGTATGAAAAGCAGAAAGGCCTTTAAGTCGGCCTAAATCTTTTTTGCTTCCAGCGTTATTTCCCTTCCGTCTATCATATAAGTTTCTCCTTTTGGAAGGTTTTTTTCTATTTTAATGCTCTTTGCATTTACTGCTTTTTCAAGCCATGAGGAGTATTTTTCAATAATTTTCATAAATTCTTCCTCCCCGCCTACTTTAATTTCTATCATATCCTTTTCAACAAGCTTCATCTGTTTTCTCATATTTTGTATCCTTCTCTTAATCTCGTTTGCAATTCCTTCTTCATAAAGCTCTTCATCTATATGGATATCCAGATGGATTTTTCCCAGACCGAATTCGCATTCTTCAATCTTCCCTGCTTCCGGTTTTTTATCAACAACGTGAACATCCTTGCAGTTGAGCTGTTTTTTTATTATATGGGAAAGTTCGTTTACCCCTTCCTTTGCTTCCTGGGATGTTGTTTCAATGTAAACATTCCTTATCGGCCACCTTGTTTTTATCCCTGCCTTCTGCCTTGCGGTAAATCCGTTTGAGCAGATTTCCTTTACAATCCCCATTTTGTTTTCTAGAGGCGTTTTAATCTCTATCTCATCCTCTTTTTCCAGCTCATGCATAAAGAGGCTTTCTTCTTTCTCAAACTTGGAATAATAATTTTGGTATACATATTCAGCGGTCATTGGAGTTATTATGCCGAGCATTTTGATCGTTTTAAGCATCGCAGTATATATCGTCCAGAGTGCAGCTTCCTTGTTTTCCCCGCTGCTTATCCTGTCCTTTGCAATTTTCATATACCATCTGCTTAAATCATTCACAAGGAAAGAGCGTATTTCCTTTATGCCTTTATTAATCTCGTAATTCTTGAATGCTTCGTGGAATGATT
>JAFGQX010000051.1 GCA_016935455.1 Microcaldota archaeon | reverse complement strand
TAATTGGTGATGGATGTATTAGCAGGTATAAAAGCGGAAAAAATAGAAAGAATCTAATACTATTCACTGGCAGTTGGAAAAATGATATGTTTTATTATAAAAGATACATTTCAAAAATGATAATCAAAAATTTCGGGATTTCTGGGAGAATATATCACAGAAAGGATGATGACACAATAAGATATTTCTTATATAACCAAAAATTTGTCAAATATTTCATAGATTTGGGAATTCCAATAGGTAAAAAAACTGAAACTGTAAGAGTTCCTGGAAAAATACTGAAATCAAAAAAATTACTGGATGCGTGTATTAGGGGAATATTCAACACGGATGGTTCAGTTTACTCCAGATACTCAAAAAAGTATTCAAATCATAAAAGACACTATAGAGGATACGCCATTGTTCAATTTAAAATGAAAAACTATCCACTGATAAAAGAAATAAAACAGAGTTTGGAATCAAATAACATCAAAACAACAAAAATAGGGATAATTGAAGGTAAAAGCATCGTAAGAATAACAAATCAAAAATGTGTTGATGACTTTTTTAGAATTTATAAAATAAATCACCCCCATCATTTGAGAAGATATAAAAAAATAAAATGCACAACCTCGCCAAAAGTGGCGGACTCTTAATTTTAAAGGAGAGATCCGTATGTCGAGGGTTCAAAAGATCTGAGTTTTTAAGGATATGAAATTCCCTCTGGGCCCGCTTTTTTTATTTTAAATTTAAAAAGAAAATAAAAAAATTACTGCTTAGGCCTCATAAAGTAAGCCAGAAGCATTGCAAGAACTCCCACGACGACAAAACCTGAGCCGTCATAACCAAGGAAGACATTCAATACCTTGGAGGCTCCGTATGCAATGAAAACAACGCCGAATACAGTTATAGCGGCAGACATAAATGCTGGGACTGCTTTTTTCATTGCGTTGTCCATTCCCATTTCAATGGAAGAACTCATCATATCCCCTAATTTCTGGACCTCGTCTTCCGCCATATTTTTGTACTTAGTTACTTCTGAATCTGCAAACTCTTTGAGGATATAAGTAATAAAATCGGCCATTCCCATCTACTTCAGCCTCCCTAAAAAGTAACCCAATGCAAATGCAATTCCAACTGCTTTCATAGGGTTTTCTATTATGTATTCTTCCACATCCATCTCTTCTTTTTTAACCCAGGCTTTCCCTTCTTCAATTCCTTTTTTCAATTTTTTCTCCATCTTCTTCTCATAGACTCGGGCATTCTTTTCCAGTTCTTTCTCCTTTTCCATTAGCTGTTTTTTAACAAGCGCCAATTCCTCTTCTAATTCTTCTTTAGCAGACTCTTTACCTTTGGGCATTTAAAACACCAAACAAACTACTTGTTTATACTTTATAAACATTACCCGAAGAGAAAAGAGATTTTAAAATAAGCATAAGAAGATGCAGGCGGGAAGTTTTCTTTCTTTTCCGGACAAAAATGCCCGTCTTGATTAAAATTCTTAGAATAAATATTTCCATTTTCCTTACTGCTGAGTAAAGTTCTTCCAGTTTAAATGAAATTTCTTTCTTTAAAAAATCAATTTTCTGTTTAAGCATCTGGACCTGTTCAATTTTGTTTAAAACAGGCAAAAACTCGATTTTTTTCAGCTGGAGTTTTGCATTTATAAACTCGCGGAACGTATTTTTCAGAACTGCGAAAAGCTGCTTTGATTTCAGAGAAAGATATCTCAGCTGTGCTCTTGCCTTCATATAAAATCTTTGGAATTCGGGGTTTTGCAGGGATTTAAAAAGCTCATTCCTGAAATGCTGTATTCTACTGTTTTTAAGAATTATTTTTCCTGTCTTTCCGATAGGTTTTCCGGGCTTCTTTTTTCTTTTTTTCTTTTCAGGTTTTGTTTCTTTTTTCCCGTCTTCTTTATGATTTGAAGCGGATTTTTTGACTGCCTTATACGCGGCCCTTAGCTGCCTGTCCCTGAATAAAACCGGAATTTCTTTAGATTTTTCTTGGATATCCGGTTTGTATTTTTTAGCCTTCTCCGGAGCAACGTTTTTAGGGCTGGCTTTTATTTCTGATTTGATTTTACCCAAGATTGTTTCCTTTTCCCCGTTTGAATTAATTTTTGGCTGGGAAATGGGTTTGTTTGCAGATTCAGGTTCTGACGGTTCAGCATCTCTAAATTTTGGAACAATGTAATTACGTGGATTCCTTCTGGAATTATTGGAGCTGAAACCGGCATCAAAAATAATTTTTGCTTTTTTATCATCTTTAGGCTCCGGTTCAGATTTATTTTCTCCGGAGAAAAGCATTCTGCCGTTTGAACTTTCCGCCTGTTTTGATGCGCTTTTTTCAAGGTGAATTAAATCCCTCATTCTATGTTTAGGAAGAGCATAAAGAACAAAAACATCTGCAATTCTCTCAACGGCTGTTTCAACATCTTTTATACCTTCCAGACTGTCATAATCGCTGAAGTCAATCTTAAAAGAGGATGTTTTAATCTCTGCAATTTTTCCTTCTCCTGAACATCCGCCTCCGGATTTTTTTTCGCTGTTGAATTCATATATCTTTGCTTTGACTTGGGAAAAATCCCTTGTCTTGTCAGTATCATCTTTAAAAGTCTGTTTTGTTGAACCTTGGAGAAACATTTCGCTGAGGCCGGTGTATCTTCTTTTGCCGTCTTCCATTATATAGGGAAGTCCTTTTTTGGAACCTTTTTGGAAATATGCCTGCCCGTTCTCAACATTTATTTTTCCTTTGTACTCCTTAACCCAAAGAATGCTCTGTCCCAGAGGAGTGGAATATGTCTCAACAACCGTACCTGGAACAGCTTTGTAGATATTAATCGCACTTTCGCCCTTTTCAGCCCTTACAAAAACCTTTTCTTTTTGTCCGAATTTATCCTGAAAAGTAATGGAATGTACTCTTCCAAAATTGGCAGGATTGAAACGAGCCCACAAGCTTACAACTTTGGGGGATTCAGAAATTCGTCTTGTACTTTTAACATTTTTAGATTTTTTAGGCATGCAGGAGTATATTCATAACATTAGGTTTTTATTATTATGCGGGGTTGTAGGGGGTATGAGGAAAAATGTAATTATAATGGGTGCTGCCGGGCGCGATTTTCACAATTTTAACATACTTTTCCGGAATAAAAAAGAATACAATGTAGTCTGCTTTACTGCAGAGCAGATACCTGGGATAAGCGGAAGGAAATATCCAAAGGGGCTAGCAGGAAAACTCTATCCCGGAGGAATACCGATATATCCTGAAACAAAACTTCCAGAACTTATCAAAAAATACAAGGCCTGCGAAGTTTACCTTTCTTACAGCGATATTTCAAACCAGAATGTGATGGAAAAGGCAGGGATTGTTAATTCTGCAGGAGCAGATTTCATTCTCTCTTCTCCGGAAAATACAATGCTTAAATCAAAAAGAAAAATTATCTCCGTATGTGCTGTAAGAACGGGATGCGGAAAAAGCCCAGTTTCAAGGAAGATTGCAGGCATTCTGAAAAAACACGGGAAAAGATTTGTAGTTATAAGGCATCCGATGCCCTACGGGGATTTAAAAAAGCAGGAAGTGCAGAGATTTGAGACTCTTGAGGATTTGGACATACATAACTGCACTATTGAGGAAAGAGAAGATTACGAACCGCATATTAGGATGGGGAGTGTTGTTTATGCGGGCGTGGATTACAAAAAAATTCTTAAAAAAGCTGAAAAAGAAGCGGAAATCATACTTTGGGACGGGGGAAACAATGACACACCTTTCTTCAAACCTAATCTGCATATTGTCCTTGCAGATGCACTAAGGGCAGGGCATGAACTGGAGTACTATCCGGGATTTGCCAACTTTCTTATGGCAGATGTAATTTTGATTAACAAGGAGAATAACGCATCCAAAAAAGATGTTAAAAAAATAATGGAAAATGCGGAAAGATTTAATCCCGGGGCAGTAGTGATGCATTCTGGTTCTGTTTTAAAAGCTGACGGAAAAATCCCAAAAGGAAAATGCATCGTTGTTGAAGACGGCCCCACTGTAACCCACGGCGGAATGAAGTACGGTGCAGGCTATATTTTTGCATACAAACACGGGATAAAGATAATTGATGCAGGAAAATATGCTGAAGGAACAATAAAGGAAACTTATGAAAAATACCCGCACCTTAAAAAGATTCTTCCTGCGGTGGGCTATTCCAAAAAACAAATTAATGGCCTGAGAAAAACAATAATCAAATCAAAAGCGGATTTTGTGGTCTCCGGAACTCCAGCAGATATTAAGAGTCTTCTGAAGCTGGAGACACCTGTGCTGAGGGTGGAGTATTCAATAAAAGAAAAGGGCATAACCCTGGAAAGAGTGCTTAAAATGAAAAAAATTATTTAAGGAGTCACAAGCCTGAGCCTTCTTTTTGGAGGGGGCGGGTTTCTCCTTCTGAACTTGGCAAAATCATTTTTCATAATTGAGCGGACACTTGGTTCAGGTGTCTGCACGAGAATCTCCTGTATTTTTCTACGTGCATAATTCCTGACCTGCATTGGAAGTGAATCATCACTGGAGACCCCGTTCAAAGCAGAGATGTCCTTATTTCTGGCATACAAATCAGCCATTTTTTTTCCTGCCTTTCTTCTCACAATTGAAGGGAGGTCCTTGTCCTGGGCCATCCCGCCGAGAAGTTCATCATAACCCATCCCAAACAAAACATCAACAGCACTCAAACCGGCATTTTCTTTGATTTCATTTAAAACACTGGTCTTGGCGATGTATATCAAAACCGGAAATGACTTATTTTTACTGAGCACTTGAATCAGTTTGGAACCTGCAACAAACCGGATTTTATTGGAACGATTTTCGTCCTGAGATATAAAAAAAAGTTCTTCCAGCCTATTTGAATCAAGGTATTTCTGGATAAGTATTGTCTCTGCAAGAATCATTACCGAAAACGGATAACACAAATCTCTGGAAACTTTTTCCAAAACAGGCAGATTGTTTTTTTCTGAAAGCCCCAAAACCATCTTGTTTCCTGCCTCTTCCCTTACATACAGAGGTATTTTTTCATTCTTTGCTATCTGGGACAAATATTCAAAGTTAAATCTGGTCTTTGAAAAGAGATCTATAGGTTCTTCTTTAGGCATAGTATAATAAGAGGTAAAAGATTTTTAAATGTTATAAAAAATAAAAAAGGATGACTTACCTGAATGAAGGTCTTTTTGAAAGCATTTTCGGGAGAGACATCTGTTCAAAAGGTTTTCCTTTATTCTGTTTTTTAATCTCATCAACAACCTCT
>JAFGQX010000050.1 GCA_016935455.1 Microcaldota archaeon | reverse complement strand
GAAGGGGTTGTTTCCATCCCGCTCAGTGCAATTTTTCTTTTTACTTCAGGAAAATGAGTTAATATTCTGTCTGAGATTGATGACAGAGCTGTTTTTTTCTTTCTGACCGGACGGGCAACAACCGAAGACGGAATTTTTTCCTCTTTTTTCATATCAAAACCCCTTATTTTATGACGGAACTAAAATACTTCTTCAGTAATTCATTACTTAAACCTTTCTCTTCCGAAATCTTCATCAGCGCATAAACAAGAGCTTCCTGCTTTGTAATCCTGTTTTGTTCATATTCCCCATATTTTTTTGAAAGATGAGACTGAAGATAGTTCAAAAGCTGTTCCTCACTCATATCATATGCCTGGTATAAAGGCTTAAGATTTTCATCTGCAGAAATACCCGTATCATAGGATGCTTTTTCAATTATTCCGTCAGCATAATCCGAAAAAACCCTCCGGGTTATTGACATCTCAGCAGGGCAATACTGTTTTATTTTTTCAATTTCTTTTTCCGTCCTGATTTTTTCTTCTTTTGATGCCAGTTCCAGCATTGCAGAATGTGCATTTATAAAAAATTCAGAGATTTTTTCTGCATTATCAGAAGCCTGTTTTTTTATTTCATTGAAATCCGCAGTCATAAGACTTACTGCCTTCCTCATGTTTTCCGTGTCCTCTTTAGGTATTTTATCCGCCACTTCGTAAAACTCCTTTCTCAGCCTTCTGATTTCCTTCCTTACAAGGGATTCAAATTCCCTTCTGGAGTTGAAAAATTCAATTTCCTGTTCACCTATTAAAATATCTTTGAGTTTTGGTTTTTTTGCACCTTTTAGTGGGGAGGAAAGCATCTCCTTAAGCGAAACAATTTCTCTTTTAATTTCCTCTCTTTTTGCCGAACTTTTTTCCCTGAATAGCTGTTTTGTAAGTTCCAGCATTCTAGATTTTATCTCCTTTTTATTCATTTTTGGGACTTCTTTTGAAGTTTTTTGGATTATTTCCCTGAATCTTTCTTCTGCAAATTTGTCCGGGTCAACTGAGAGAAGGGAATAGTCCGGAAGGATGGGCAGTTTGTGCGATGCGATATACGGCAGGTCCTTTGCAGTAATCTCTTCAAGAGGTGCAACGGGTTCAATAGGCGGTTTTTCTTCTTTAATTTCCGGAGGCTTGACAATTTTGGGTACTACCACTTCTTTTTCAGGATATTCCGGAACTTTTTCTTCAGGAGCCGGGACGGCAGGCATTTCAATCTCGGGTTCAATAGGCGGTTTTTCTGCTTTTGCTTCTTCTATCTCAAGCGCAGAATGTTCCTTTGCAACTTTTTCGATATTTTTTGCAGCTTCCTCGGCAGCTTTTTTTTCAGTGCCGGTTATCTTTTCTTCTTTTAAAAATCTCTCTGAAAGTTTTCTTATCTTATCCATCCGCGAATACATATTAAGCATATCTTCATACGTGGTGTCTCCATACTCTTCTGGAGAAAGTACGACTGTTGAATCAGAGGTGACCTCCCCCTTGAATTCAGAAGGCTGAATTATTTTGTTCTCCATTATGTAAATCTTTTCCGATGTGCTTCTGAAATCTTCTTTTTTCTCAGCCATCAAAATCTACCGAAGCTCCAGCTTTTTCCTTTTTCCGCATGGCTTAAGATTTCATCAGGATTGAGGTTATAGTGCGAAGTTATTTCGCCCACCTGATTAACTGTGGAGTAATCCTTGTTTACCATCCAGTTGAAAATCGTTGATTTTTCTTCTACATCGCTTTGTATTTCCTTCTCAGTCATGCCTGCATAAAGATTGAGAATTTCCGCAAGCCTTGAAATTTTGTTCTGCGCTTTTATTTTGTCTGATTTGACATTCCATTTGTATACTGGATTGATCTTTCCGTCTTTCATTACTTCTGTAAATTCAAGCACCCTTCTCATTCCGAATCGTCTGTGTCTGAACGTGACGACTATGCCTGTCAGTGCATCAAGTATCTCCGCGGGAAGGTTTATTGGCGGTGTTGTAAGACGGGATATGGTCTGCTCGGCATTGTCCGCGTGTAGTGTTGAATAAACTGAATGGCCAGTATGCATGGCTTCAAAAAGTATCTCTGCTTCCTTCTGCCGCCTCACTTCTCCGACAAGTATCCTGTCAGGTCTTTGCCTTAATGCGTTGATCATTAGGTCAAGCATTGAGACTTCTCCCTTTCCTTCCGGATTCGGCTCTCTTGTGACCATAGGAACCCAGTGCATGAATTTAGGCAGAGTAAGCTCCCGTGTATCCTCTATAGATATTACTCTCTGGCTTGCGGGTATTAGGCTTGCAACTGCATTAAGAAACGATGTCTTACCTGAACCGGTTCCTCCAGATACAAGAAGTGAAAGTTCGTTTTGGACGCACAGCCATATCAGCCCGGCAACTTCGGGAGATAGTGTTTTGTTTTTGATTAAACTTACCATTGTCCAGGGATTTCTGGAGAACTTCCTTATTGTCATTGTGTTTCCGAAATTTGAAATTGGAAACAGTGTTGCGTTGACCCTGTCCCCGCTCGGGAGATGCGCATCGAGCATAGGGTTGAGTACATTTATCTGCCGTCCTATCTTTCTTCCTATCATTGATGAGTAGTCGTATATCAGCTCCTCATCCTTTATTTTCATGTTTGTTTTGCACCAGCCGTATTTTTTGTGGTAAACCCAGACTGGTTCTCTTGAGTTGTTTATTACAACTTCTTCCAGCTTTTCATCTGCAAGAAGATTCTCAAGTTCTCCTAGTCCAAGTGTTGACTGGACAAGGTATGCTGAGAGGACTCTCTTCCCCTCTTCAGTAAGGGTTGGGAAATTTCTGTCAAGAACCTGGCTTGCAGATTCAAGGAATTTTATTTTTACTTCTTCAAATTTTTTGGGGTCAAGTATCTCGGTAATATCCAGCCTGACCTTGGATATCAGCTCCCCCCTGAGTTTTGTTTCAAGCATAAGTTTTGTGCCTCCGGCTATTCCAGGAATATAAACTTCATAGTAGGGCACATAATCATCTTTTGCAATTATCTGGACATTTACCGTTATGTCCTCGTTGACAAAAGAATAAGAATCAAGTTTTCTCGTCGCTCCACCTTTCCCGAGCATGACATTTTCCTTTTTTTCTTCTGATTTTTTTTCATTTTGGCCTTTTTTCTCTACCATTTCAAAACCCCGTATAATTGTATAAGTATAAAAGGAAACTTTTAAAATAATGAAGCTGTTCAGCCTTCTTCCCAGAGTTTCTTAATCATGTCCATAAGTTCCTTTCTCTTATTTTTGTAATCTTCCTGTTCTTTCTTTGTAAGTTCAACTTCGTTTATCAGTGCGTTTTCTCCTTCTTTTGCTTCTTCCGGACTGATAATCCCCTTTCCAACCCTCAGTTCTATAAGCTGCTCCTGTTTTGAAAGAAGGCTTATCCTTTTTGAAATCTTGTCAAGCTTGCTCTCCAGGTCCGGAATCAAGGCATTTATCTCTTCAAGAAGTTTCTTTTTTGATTCAAGCTTTTCCATCTCTTTTATTACTTCTTTTATTTCCTCGCTTTTTGCTCCTGTTTTTGCACTTATTGTTTTGTCCATGCTTTTCTGGAGCGAAGACACTTCGGAATCGAGTTCTTTGACCTGGTTTTTTATTGATTCAAGCTGAAGATTATATTCTTCTATTGAGCTCAGTGCCCGGTCCTTTATTTTTTGGAAAACCTGGTATGTTGAACTCTCTTCATCAAGCCTTTTTGATATCTCAGCGGCTTCCTCGCTCAGCTGGCTCTTCTTTTCATCTATGTTTTTTATTATTCTTTCATATTCCTTCTGAAGAGGCTCGCCGGCCTTTCCACCTTCAGTTGCAATTGTTTCAAGTTTTTTGAGCTTGCTTCCCAGCTCCTTTTCCCTGTTTTCAATTGATTTTATTTTTTCAGAAAGTTCTTCCGGAGAAGGAAACTCTTTGAAAACGTCTTCCGTTATTTTAAAGGAGTCCCCCATTCTCTCAAGAGACCTTCGTGCAGCCTGGATGTCTGCAGACAGCTCATTGAACTGTTTCTGGTAAATTGTAAGATGCTGGGTTATGGAGTCCAGCCGGGTTTTCAGTTCTTCAACCTGTTTTGTCCTTTTTGAAAGGTCAACATCAACATTTTTAACAAGCTCCTTGTTTTCCCTTAATGTTCTTACCGCATCCAGAATATCTGAAGCCTGTGACCTCAGAACGGCAAATTCTTTTTTAAGTTCTTCATACTGTTTTGAAACCGGTGCTCCAGTTTCTTCAGCCTTTTTTCTTCCTTTTCTATCTTCTGCCCGTCTCTCAAGTTTTTGGAGGTCTGCATCAAGCCTGATAATGTCCTTCCTTATTTTTTCTATTGCATTGGGGATCTCCAGACCTTTTGGGGATTTAAGTTCGCCCCTAACTCTTTCAATTTGGGTTTTGACAAAATCAAGCGATTCTTTGAGTTCACTCATTTTAAGCGATATTTCCCTTGTTCTTTCCTGAAGTTTTTCTTTTTCTTCCTTTCCCATTTTTCCTGAAATAGATATTCCGGCAATGGATTCCGTCTTTTTTTCTATCTCGTTTATTTTCGGTTCAAGGACTTTGATTAAATCCTGTATCTCTTTCCTCATTTTTGCAAGGCTTTCTTTTTCAGGTTCAAGCGTTTCTTTCAGTTCTTTTACTTTTTCCGTGATTTCCGATTTTTTTCCTTTGAAGGTTTTAATCTCCTTCTTTATTTCCGCTTCAGTAGGCTCCGCCCATGTGAGATATGTTTTTGTAAATTTGTATTTTATTTTTATTATTCCCTGTTCCTCAAGAATCTGCGACCATTCATTGACTGTTTCTTCAGGAAGATTTAGAAGTTTGGCTGCCAGGGTATTTTCAACTTCCCCTTTTTGTTTCACAAGACGAATTAAGGCGTCAACTCCGGTGCTGATTAAGAGGTCGTCGAAATCCATATCCTAATTACTGCCATATCCTTAATAAATATTTTGGAGAAAAGATGATAGAGGATGTTAGATGAAGAAGGACATAGACTATATAATAAAAAAAATTGAAACAACTGCCCTCCAGAGATTTAAAAACCAGAATCTTCTGCTTAAGAAATACGGTGAGGAAGGGCTTACTATTTACAAAAATATTGACAACAAACTTACTTCGCAGGAATTAATGGAAAAACTTGATGTGGATGCGGAGGTATTTGCAAAAATTATTGATTATATGGAAAAGGCAGGGATGATAGAGCTTGTTACTGTTGAGGCTGCTCCGAAACCAGAAAGAAAAAAACCTGAGAAAAAACAAAAGAAAATTCCAAAAGAACTTCCAGAAGAACCCGAAGAGGAAATAGAACCAATAACAGAAGAAGAGGAGCCCGCTGAGGAAGAGGAACCAGAGGAAGAGATGGAACCAATAACCGAAGAAGAACCCGAAGAGGAAATAGAACCAATAACAGAAGAAGAGGAGCCCGCTGAGGAAGAGGAACCAGAGGAAGAGATAGAACCAATAACCGAAGAAGAACCCGAAGAGGAACCCGCTGAGATGGAGCCTGAAGAGGAAATAAAACCAATAACCGAAGAAGAGGAACCCGCTGAGGAGGAAGAACCTGCAGAAGAAATTGAGCCGATAAGTGAAAAGGAAGAAGAATCTGATGAACTTCCCGAAGAGGAAGGAGAATATGTTGAAGAAGAGGAACCCGAAGAGGAAGAGGAGATAGAGCCCATCGGAGAGGAAGAAGAGGAAGAAGAAGAGGAATCAGTTGAGGACATCATTAGAAAGAAATACGGCGAAATAGGGATTGTTGTCTACAATCTTATAGACGGCCAGAAAAGTGCAGAACAAATAATGAAAGAAACAGGCCTCACCGAAAACAAGCTTGTTGAAATCCTTGATTTTATGGAAGACCAGGGGATAATAAAACTGGAGTACCCCGGAGAAAAAAAACCCCGCGAAAGAAAAAAAGTTGTTGCAGAGGAGCACGAACCGATAGAGGATGAGTTTGCGCCCATACTCGAAGAAGAAGGAAAGATATCAAAGCCGCCTTCGGGAATGCGCACAATAGACATACCTGTAAAACTCCCTCTTGACCTTGTCAAAAGTGTGCAGCTTAAAGCGAAACTTATGATGGAGTATGGGGAAACAGGCTCAAAAATATTTAAGGCCATAGATGGAAAAAACGATGTTGTAAACATGGCACTCCATCTGGATATCTCTCTTACAAAAATTCTGGAAGTCGTGAAATTCCTTCTTGAAAAAAATGCAGTGATGCTCAAGCCAGTATCCAGAGAGGACATTAACCGGAAATTCGGCAGTGATGCTTATTCCGTTTATAAAAAATACGGAAGAGAAGGAGTTATGCTTTATGAATTAATAGGAAAAGACCTTGGCATAAAAGAAATGGCAGACAAAGTAACGGAAGACAAAGAGCTTTTTGTGGAGATGTTTTTGTTTATTCATCAGGTTCTCGGCATACCAATTCCCGTAGACCGTTCACTTCTCTACAAAAAGTTAGGAATATAAAACTAACTAATAATGAATTAATGATTAATCAGGTGAATCAATGTCAGTTTATACCAAACCTTCAAAGAAGAAAGTTTCAAGAGGAACAGGCGGCAGAAGAGGCGGAAAATACAGAGACAAAAAACTTTCCCATCTGGGAAGAAGTCCGGCAAATTCAAAGGTTGCAGACAAGGATAAAAGAGAAAAACTCAGATGCAGGGGGGCCACGTCTAAAATAAGGCTTAAAAAATCTGCATTTGTTAATGTGGTTGCCCAAGAAGGCAAAACAGTAAAAGCAAAAATAATTAAGGTCCTTGAAAGCCACAATCCAGAATTTATAAGGCAGAATATAGTTACAAAAGGAGCAGTTCTTGAAACCGACAAGGGAAAAGTTAAAGTTACCAATCGTGTCGGACAGGACGGAATTGTAAACGGAGTGCTTGTTTAATTAAAACAATTTTTTTATTTGTTTTATGCTTCCCCTGGATTTAACTGCTTTTGGACTGAAATGTGTTTTTTTTGTTTTTATCCCTTCGTCATTCAGTTTTTCAATAATCTCCTCTGTTTTGGGAATTTTTCCTTTCAGTATTTTTGCAAGTTTATGTAGGTTGTAATAATAAGGTGGGAATCCTATTTCGTCTTTCATCAGCCGGATAATATCCGCGATTTTGTTTTTGTCTGCATATTCTCTTTTTTCATTTAATTTTTCCATTTCCCTAAGGAAGGAGCGGTCATGTATGTCCCCCGTCCAGAGAGTCCCGGCATAATCCGATTTTTCCCCGCATTCCCTGCATTTTACTGCAGGTATTTCTGAACTGTGCCTGTCTCCGCATTTTCCGCAGTAATTAACAAAACCAAAATTTCCGATCGTTTCCTTAGAATGCTCGTCTCCTTTTTCGCACAATAAAAATACTTTCAGATAATGCTGGTCTGAAACTGAAAAGAGAGGCCTAATGCCGAAGTTGAATTCCGCTGCGGTTTCCCCGATTCTTTTTATCAATATTCTGAGCCCGTTTTCATGTGTGAACTCATTGTTGAGAGATTTTGAATGATAATATTTCATACATGCAGTGCTGTGGGGTCCGCATAAAACAGCTACATCCGTTGCCGTTGCCGAAAGATAAAATTTTTTAAGATACTGTCTTGACCTGAACGTATCATACAGATAAGGAACTGGGGAACCGAAAGGGTCTATTTCAGTAATCTCAGCTTTTATCTCTCTTATCGCCCTGTTAAAATCAGTATTATATACTGCACCTTTTACTCCGAGGCTCTTCATATTTTTCTTCACTGCATTTACAGCATCCGGATTTGCATCTACAAAATGAATTTTTTTCACATTTTTGTTTTCCAGTGCGTATCTGATTCCCCTTATCCCCGAAGCGCAGAACCCGTCAACAACCTCGTTTCTCCCGCTGGCAGCCCCCACCGCAAGAGAAGTGATACTTCTGCAGAATCTCATTTTAGAATTGTAAAATACTCCTTTTGGAACATCAAATTCAATTTTTTCTTCATTCATCTAAATCCCATTCTCATATTCGGCAAATTCCCTCAATGCACTTGTTGCATAGCTTCCTGGAGGCAGTGAAAACTTAAATTCGTTTGCTGAAAATTCAAAATCCTTCAAAGGCGAAAAAAATGTTCTCATACTCCCTTTTGATCCTATCTCCGGAATAATCCTAACTTTAAACTGCTCTTCCCTTATCCCCTCAGATGAAAGCAGTTTCTTTTCCCTTTCGTTAAGTATGCTTTCATACCCTATTATTTTAATGCACAGCCATTCATTGCCCTCATTTTCCAAATCCGGAAACCCGTACCGGTTTGTTCCGCAGAATCGTTCTCCTTTTTCCTTTTTGATTTTTCCCTCTTTTATTCTCTCAGAAACAGCAAGATTAAACAAGTAAGACTGGAACGCATGTACAAACATAAGGAGTGTTTTTCTGGGAAGTTTTCTGAGTGCATTTGCAAAATCATTGGGGCTTTTTGAAAGATGAGACAGCATTATCTTTTCCAGAGTTAAATGCTTTGGAAAAAAATGAAACGCCTTTTTAAAATCCTGGGTTTCAGACAGTTCTTTTCTTGCTTCCACCGCCTCTTTATTCTTTTCCCCTTCAGTTTCGGTCAGGTAATTCATAACTGCATTTTCCGCATCTCCTTTAATTATGAACTTCCCCACTTCATGTGTATTCTTTCTTGATGAGCCGAATCTTTGTTCTCCAAAGTAATTTGGGAATTCCCTTTCAAGTTCATTAGAGATATCCGTTATCTTTTCTTCAACGTCTTCAGCATCTGTGTCCCTGATTTTAATCTTAAATCTGTTTCCTGCAAGGTCCCCGAGTTTTAACTCTTTGTCTGATTTCCAAGCCCCGTTTATTTGAATATCCTTTATATTCAAAGACAATAATTTTTCAGGCTCAACCCTGAATACAGAACAAAGCTGGACAGTCAAGGCATTCCTGTCTTTTGTTCCTGCATAAGAAACTCTTTTTTTCCCGATACCCAGCCTCTTGCTTATTTCGTTTACTGCTTTCTGGGTTGTCCAGTTTTTCTTTTCCAGAATAAAATGGGTATAATCCCCTTCCCCTTTTCTTTCTAATTTCCCGCCTGCTTCCAGCACTTCCCCTTCAAATGAAATTTCTTCAACTACAAAGTCTTCAGCATTATTTTTGATGCTGCATTTTATCTTGGGTTTTTTTGAATAAAAAGAAAGCTTTTCCATCCTTGGAATTTAGAACCTGAACCTATTTAAAAACAATTTATTAGAATTTTAGAATAGCATCCAAAGGTGATTTCCATAGAATTATTAGAACCGGAAAAAAAGAGACTAATTACATCTGCCCTTCCTTATGTTAACAATGTCCCTCATTTGGGGAATATAATCGGCTGTGTTCTGTCGGCAGACGTATTTGCAAGATTCTGCAGGTCAAGAGGATATAATACGCTTTTCATCTGCGGAACCGATGAATACGGAACAGCCACAGAAACCAAGGCAATTGAGGAAAACTGCACTCCGCAGGAAATCTGCGACAAATACCACAAACTCCACAGAGACATATATGAATGGTTTGAAATTTCAACGGACAGTTTTGGGAGAACCAGCACCCCAAAGCATACCGAGATTACCCAGGATATTTTTTTAGGGCTGTATTCCAACGGATATATCACTGAAGAAGAGGTTGAACAGCCATTTGATGAAAAGGCAGGCATCTCTCTTGCAGACAGATATATAATAGGAACCTGTCCTTTCTGCGGTTTTGAGGATGCGAGAGGCGACCAATGTGATAAATGCGGAAAACTTCTTTCATTCAATGAACTTCTAAACCCCAAAAGCAGAATAACCGGAACAACCCCAGTGCTAAAGAAATCCAAGCATTTATTTATAGACCTCCCAAAAATACAAAATGAACTTGAATCCTGGATTGACAAATCCTCAAAGGAGGGATTCTGGTCAGAGAATTCGTATAATATTGCAAAATCATGGCTTAAAGAAGGGCTCAAAAGAAGAGCGATTACCAGAGATTTGAAATGGGGTGTCCCCGTTCCTCTTAAAGGCTATGAAAAAAAAGTATTTTATGTATGGTTTGATGCTCCCATTGGTTATATCTCCATAACCGCAAACCACACCGAAAGGTGGAAAGACTGGTGGCTGAGTCCGGAGGATACAAGGCTGTTCCAGTTTATGGGAAAAGACAATGTTCCTTTTCACACGGTTATTTTTCCTTCATCCCTGATTGGAAGCGGAAAAAAATGGACTCTTCTCCATCACATAAGCACAACCGAGTATCTTAATTATGAAAGCGGAAAGTTTTCCAAATCCCGGGGGATAGGTGTCTTCGGGCTGGATGCAATAGAAACAGGCATCCCCGCAGATGTATGGAGGTACTACCTCCTTATAAACCGCCCTGAACAGGCAGATACGCAGTTTACGTGGGACGACTTCGGTGAAAAATTAAACAATGAACTTGTTGCAAACATCGGAAATCTTGTTAACCGGACACTGGTATTCATTAAAAACAAATTCGGAGGAACAGTCCCAAAAGCAGATTTGAATGATGATGACAAAGCTTTCCTTGAGGAATGCAGAAAAGAGTACAAAATGATAACCGCTTCTCTTGAAAACGTAAAACTGAAGGAAGCTCTGAAACAGATTATGTCTCTTTCAAAACACGGAAACCAGTATTTCCAGAAAAACAAGCCGTGGGAAAGCATAAGAACCGGAGACGGAAGAGCTGAGGCATCGATGTACGTTCTTGTAAACCTTGTAAAGGACCTTGCAATACTTCTTGGACCTTACCTGCCCGCCACCAGCAGAAAGATTTTTGAACAGCTGGATACAGACCCTAAGAACTGGACCGACCTTGGAAAACTCTCAATCCGGACCGGGCATGAGATATGGGAGCCGGAGATTTTATTCAATAAAATTGATGAAAAACAACTTAATAACTTCAAAGATATGTTTTCCGGAGAAGAGAAAAAAGAAGAATCCCAAACATCATTCTCCAGATTTGATATTGAAGTCGGGGAGGTTTTAAGCGCAGAGGTTCATCCTGATGCAGAGAAATTATATGTGGAAGTTGTGCGGATGTCTGAAGGAAAAAGGCAGCTGGTGTCCGGTCTGGTGCCCCATATTGAAAAGGAAAAATTAATAGGGAAAAAGGTTTTAATTGTAAAAAATCTGAAGCCTGCAAAAATAAGAGGCGCGCTTTCCCAAGGAATGCTTCTTGTTGCTGAGAACAATGAATGTGTGGAAGTGCTGGACTGCAGAGAATGCGAAGTGGGGGACAAAGCATATCTTGAAGGTGAGAAGCAGAGTCCCGCAGAACAGATAACGATAGATGAGTTCTTTTCAGTGAAAATAGAGGTTAAAAACCACAAATTGTATGTCGATGGAAAGAGAATTCTGGCAGGAGATAATGAGATTACAACAGTGAAAGTAAGAGACGGAAAGGTTTGTTAGCCTAAACTTTTTAAATTCCCTCTTCCAAATCATCAAGGGAATTAATGATTAAAACTGCTTTAGTTTCTGTATCCAATAAAACCGGAATTGTAGAATTCTGCAGGGAACTGCATAAACTCAATGTCAGCATAATCTCAAGCGGAGGGACAGCCGGTTTTCTTTCCAAAAACAAAATTCCGGTGATTCCCGTTTTCGATTACACTGGATTTCCGGAGATGATGGACGGCAGGGTAAAGACACTTCATCCTAAAATCCACGGAGGAATTCTTGCAGACCGCTCAAAGAAAGAGCACCTCAAACAGGCAGAAGAAAATGGAATCAGCCTGATTGACCTTGTAGTTGTGAACCTCTATCCATTTGAACAGACAATCCAGAAGAAAGGAGTCAAAGAAGATGAAGTGATAGAGAATATAGACATCGGAGGTCCGGCACTGCTCAGGTCCGCAGCAAAAAATTTCAAAAACGTTTCAGTTGTTTCCAACCCTGAAAAATACGGAATTGTTCTTGAACATTTGAAAAAGAGCGGTTCAGTCCCGCTTGATGTGAGAAAAAAATTTGCGTATGATGCATTTCAGCATACCGCCAGTTATGATATACTGGTTTCAAATTACCTTGGAGATATGTTCGGCCTTAAAGGATATCCCGAATACCTCAACCTGACTTTCAAAAAAATACAGGATTTAAGATACGGGGAAAATGCACACCAGACCGCCTCCTTTTACAGGGATTCACAGGTGAGCCGCCCATGTGTGAGCACTTCCAGGCAGCTTCAGGGAAAGGAACTTTCGTATAACAATATTCTTGATGCAAATTCTGCATTTGAACTTGTCAAGTGGTTCAAAGAGCCTTCAGTTGTAATTGTAAAACATAATAATCCGTGCGGTGTCGCAACAAGAAAGGACCTTCTGGATGCCTATGAAACCGCTCTTGCGGTTGATTCAAAATCTGCATTCGGTGGTGTGGTTGCGGTTAACCGGGAAATAACCAAAAATCTTGCCGGAGTAATTGCAAAAAGATTTTTTGAAGTTGTGATCGCCCCTAAATTCTCGGAGGGTGCTTTGGAAATATTCAAATCAAAGAAAAATCTCAGGCTTCTTGAACTGGGAAACGGCCATCCAAAAAAAGAAGAATTCAGGACCTACAGGACAGTCACAGGAGGTCTCCTTGTCCAGGATGCAGATACGCTGGTTCTTGATGAAGACAAGCTGAAAGTTGTTTCAAAAAGAAAACCCACTTCCAAAGAGATGGGGGATATGAGATATGCATGGATTATATGCAAATATACGAAATCAAATTCTATAGTTTATGCGCGGGACAACAAGGCGGTGGGCATTGGTGCGGGCCAGATGAAACGGGTTGATGCGGCAAAAATAGCTGCGATGATTGCAGAAGACTACGGAGAGTCCGTAAAAGGATGTGCAATGGCTTCAGACGCGTTTTTCCCTTTCAGGGACGGCATAGATGCTGCTGCGGAGGCAGGTGTTACTGCAGTGATACAGCCCGGAGGTTCTATAAGGGATAAAGAAGTAATAGAAGCTGCAGACGAGCACAATATGGCGATGGTGTTTACAGGAATAAGACATTTCAGGCACTGATTATTTTACATGGTTGAATATTTCATTTCCTTGGTATATACTTACATATTCTTTAATAAATCTCAGAAATATTTTCGGCCTTCCAACTATTAATTTCCCGTTTTTCCAGAATACTGCAAAACCCAGCCTTAAAAGAAGCATCTCGTCGGCCTTTGAGGCTTTTTCAAAATAAACAATTCCTTTTTCCTTGTCTATTTTTCCTGCGGAATCAAACATCCCGGCAACAAAATTAGCTGCGTATTCATTAAGATACTTAAACCTCTCCAGCTGCTCCTCTTCAATCTGCTGAAAAAATTTTCTATATGCCGAATGGTAGAAATAAACCCTGTTTTTTTCGGTTAGTATCTTGTCGGGGGTGCTGAGTTCCTGTTTCAGCACATGGTCGGCAAAATTATGCAGAAATTCATCTTCCCCTTTCACCCCTATTCCCTCTCTTGTTTTTCTTTTTTTCCAGAATCCTATGAGGTATGCAAGCTCGGGTGTGAGTTTGATTTTCATTAATTTCAAGCCTTTCTTTTTTTCTTTTTTTTCTCAGCCAATTTTTTTGTTACTACCAGTGTTTTTCTCCCTATGTTCTCATTTGCAGCATCCCCTAGTGCTTCATAAAGAACCGGGTCGGTGGTCTGCGAGATTACCCATTCATTCACTTTCGGCGCCATTCCGTATTTCCTGAGAATTGAAGCTATTTTTTTCTTTTCTTCTCCCGTAAAGGGTTTTTTCCCGTCGTTTATTTTTTTGTTTGCATTGTCAAACAAATCAGCAAGAATTATTATGTCGTTTTTGCTTGGGGATTTGGTATCAAGTGCAGTGAGCAGTCCTTTTGCAAGAACGAGATTTCTGCTCCCCTCTTTTTTGAGTATATTTCCCAATTTTTTCCTGTCATTTGGATTAAGGGTTTTTACAGAATCCATCACCCTTCCGACAAACGATTTAAATGATTCCAGCATTATTTCCCCCTGAATCCAGCTACCCACTATAATTTTAAAGTTGCAACTTCCGCGGGTATTTTCTTCTTTTTAGACAGCATTATTTTTTTCGGAACCGCAGGTATCTTGCCTTTTGGCACTACAAGAGTTACACTCTTTTTTCCCTGATATTTAAGTGTATCCATCGCAACAGAAGTGCCTACTGCTGCCTTTGCAAGTTTTTCAGCATTTGGCATTGTAATTTCTCCGGAGATATATACGGTATTTGCCACATCTATTATGCTGGCAAGATTTTGGTTCATCATCTCCCGCCCGTCAGCCCTCTTCATTATAATTTTCTTCTGTTTGTCTGCGATATATATTTTTCCATTTTGGGTTTTGAAATCTGATTTTGAAAGCACCACTCCGGATTTTGTCCGCATTTTTTCTTTTCCGCTTTTGAGAAACTTGACAACCTCTGAAAAGTTTGTTTCTCCGGGGATTACAAAATATTTATGGAGAAAGATTTGTGTTCCTGTTGAAACCATTGTTTTTAATTCAGCATACGCGTCCCATTCTTTTTTGGACATTTTGAAAAAACCCATTTTTTCACCATTTTTAAACTGGGCATTTTATATTTATAAATGTTTGGTGAATGGGGAAGATTTATAAAGTGTTAAAAAGTGGTATGGGAAGGTATTTATAGTGGGTCATTTCAAATACTACTTACAATTATTTACAGGTGTTTAATGTGAGGACCCGAAAGGGGTGGTCAGCCCACCTTTTTAATCAAACTGGATGCGAAGAATAGGCTAGTTTTACCATTGGAAATTAGGGACTGTCTTGGGATTGGAAGCAGGGAAAAAATAATTCTCAATGTAATCTCTATTTCAGAAAGAAAAGTAAACCTGCAGTTAGCGAAAGCCAAAGAAAATATTAAATCATGCGCATGCTCGCGTAATGCGGGTTATGTAGAAAAAAATGAGGTGTGAAAAATGAATAAAATGAAAAAAGAAATAAAAGGAAGTGTAGGCGAAAGCCGAGGAAACGGAAGGGGTTGCCTTCATCTCTGAACGAGGAAGGTTCCCAGTATGTTTTGCCAAGTACAAGGAGATGCAGGAGCTTGTACGGAGCTGCAAGGAGGATGTAGACTATACCCTTAAACAGACAGATCCCGAAGCCCGAAGCAAATTGACCGAAGAGGCAAAGCATGTGTTAATTCAGTGTTGCCCTGAATGGAACGACCCTAAGTTCGATAGAGCATATATTGAAATGCCTTTCAGCGAAGCGGTGGAAAGTTATATCCAAAAAGCGAAAAATGTTCTTGCAGAGAATACCGAATTTGCAAAACTAAGGGCTGCGGTTTTGCTGGCAAGGGCATTTGAAATTGGGAAGTGCGTGTTTGTACCCTACCAACCGGATGGTACTGAATGGGCACAGTATACTCTGCAAGGCAGAAAGATACTAAACGGCCTTCTGGTTTTGTTCAGAGGGATATTGGGCAATAGCGATATCTCTGAAGCGGAGCTGATTTTGAGGGTGCTTAGCCTGCCCATTCCCGGCCCATCGCTCCCATGGTTGAAGCAACCGTTCGGACCTTTTTTTGGTCAACTGATTAGAGGTTGCGGTATGTCCTCTCCCGAAGAAAGGGAAACAAGAGCGCTATTGGATGCACCGTGGAGGGACCCTGCCCCAGTATTCGCGGCTATTAAAGAGTGTGAATTAAACCGCAACTATGAAAAGGCGTACGAGCTTTCTTCCTACTGGAACCAGGGGGAGAGTAAAACCTTGACTGAAGGTTTCCAAGGCCAACGGGTTATCCAAGATGATGAGAAAGAGCGCCTTTTAGTATTATGGAGAGGTGGCGTCATTTAACTTTCTTTTTTTATTTTTTTATATTTGAAAATTTTATGCTTGTTGATGAAGAATTTAAAAAGATTTGATTAGAATGGATTGTATGCAGACGCCAAAAGGAATGAGGGATTTTCTTCCTGAAGATATGATACAAAGAGAACAGGTAATTGAAAAAATAAAAAAAGCCTTCAAAAAATACGGCTTCAGGCCTCTTGAAACCCCTGCGATGGAGACAATGGAAGTTCTCACCGCAAAAGCAGGAGATGAAATCAAGAGCCAGATATTCAGGATAGAAGACAGTGACTGGGGGCTGAGATTTGACCTTACTGTCCCTCTTGCAAGAGTCGCCGCAAACACCCAGTATCCCAAGCCTTTCAAAAGATACTGCATAGGCAGGGTATGGAGACGCGAAGAACCGCAGAAAGGAAGATTCAGGGAATTCTGGCAGGCGGATGCAGACATCATCGGGAGCAAAAGCATGAGATGCGAGGCAGAGCTTCTGTCAATGGCCAACAGCCTGCTTTATGAGTTCGGCTTTAAAAAACCCAAAATACTTTTGAACAACCGGAAGATACTTGACGCTCTTGCAGCCAGTCTGGATATTGAAGAGAAAAAGAACCGGGTTTTCCGCGAGCTTGACAAGATTGACAAAATAGGAAAAAAGGAAACAGAAAAGAATATTGGAAATTTAATCGGAAAGGAAAAATCAAAGGAACTTTTCAAGCTTCTTGCAGTAAGCGGAAGCAATGATAAAAAATTAAAATCAGCAGAAAAACTAAGCAGTGAGGGTGCAGATGAACTGAGAGAAATTCTTGATTTATGCAGTTTTGATATTGAAATAGACCTGTCTCTTGTAAGGGGTCTGGGTTATTACACCGGCCCGGTCTACGAAATAAAACTAAGCAGGGATATGGGAACCGTTGTTGCAGGCGGAAGATACGATGATTTAATGGGCCTTTACGGAAGAAACGAGTACGCAACGGGAATTTCAGTAGGTTTTGAAAGATTAACCGCTTTGATTAAAAGCGAGTCTGCCGAAACAACCCCGACAAAAGTATTTGTTGCATCAGTAAAAGGTTACTATAAGGATGCATTAAAAACAGCAGAAAAACTAAGAACCGAGGGAATAAATGCTGAGGCTGACCTCAATGAAAGAAACCTTAAAAAACAGTTTGACTATGCCAACTCATTGAAAATACCGCTAATTATAATCATAGGCGAAAAAGAAGCGAAAGAAAACAAAGTAACTCTGAGGGATATGGATTCCGGAAAGGAAGAATTTTTATTGCTTAAAGATGCATTAAATAAAATTAGGGGATACGATGTCTGAGCTTTTGTTAATAACTCAAAGTGAACTTATGCTTATTCCGACAATTTTATTCTCGGCACTGGTTGGAATGGCAATAGGCTATGCAAGAAGAAGCAAATCTGCAGGAATTCGTACAATGGCCCTTATCAGCCTTGGTTCCTGTCTTTTTACTATAATTTCAATTAATACTGACCTGATAGGGGCAGATCCTGCAAGGGTTATAGCCCAGATAGTTACGGGCGTAGGTTTTATTGGTGCAGGTGTGATCTGGAGGCATGAAGGAAAGTCAGTGGGGATAACTACTGCTGCAGCGATATGGGTTACTGCTTCAGTGGGAATATGCATAGGACTGCAGATGTGGTTCCTTGCTTTAATAAGCGCAGTTTTAATCCTTATAATCCTCTACTCCGGTTATTTCTTTAAAAAGAGAAAACCGAGAACAAGGACACTTCCGGATATGGGGATAAAAGGAATGTAATTATTTCCTTTTTCTTTTTATAGTTGTCTTCTTTTTGACTGTAAATTTATCTTTTTTGACTGTTCTGCCTGCAACCAAAAACCCATGATTAGTTATCTCAAGCGGGAATTTTTTCATTGTGTGGAAAAGCCCCTTCATTTTTATTGTTTCAATATATCTTTTTCTGCATCCTTCCGGGTCAAGCATATAATATATATGTATCCAGCCGTCAGTGAGTTTTTCAAATTCATATCTTGTTTCGGGAAGTACGCTCCCGGGATTTGGGGTAGTGTCTTCGGATATTATAATTGTTGTGGCACCCCACTTTCTTATATTCGAGACAAGGTCAAGAAAAGCTCTTTTTCTGTCTATTTCATCCCTGAAGTGAAGTGCAATAGGCATAATTGAATCAATCACGACCCGTTCTATCCCCATGGTATTAATAATTTCGCCGACAGCGTTATTTTTCATAAGGAACTGGTCAACTTCGGAAACTGGATAGTCAAGAAAAAACAGCTGCTTGTTTCTTTCAAGTTTTTCAAGGTCCCAATTGTACCCTTCCATTGAAAACATAAGTGACTCTTTTGTATCTTCCAGAGAAATATAAAGACCCGCTTCATGGTATTTCACTGCACCTTCAACAAGATACTGCATTGCAAATGTTGTTTTTCCGGAGCCTGTAGGCCCGCTTAAGGTCAGTATCGACCCCTTGGGAATTCCCTGACCAAGATTCTCGTCAAACCCGGTTATTCCGGTTTTTGTAAATTTTCTTTCCATCTAATCACTTCTCTTTCTTTTTAAGAAGCCTCTCACCAACCTTTGCCTTATTCTGAAGAGACCGCTTATATGATTCAATTTCCTCCTTTGTAGATATCTTTTCAAGTATGAATTTTTTAAACTGAAGGCTTGAAGACGAAAGGAATATGAGTATGTCGTGAATCTGGTCTATTGTGAAATTAAACCTGTCCGGTTTAAGTATTTCTATTGAAAAAGGGCTGTATGCAGAGCATATTGCTGCAAGGGCCATGAAGTTCTTTGTTAATACCTTAACTTCAAGCGATGTTGAATACATTTCATTGTCCTTTATGGGAACATCTATCTCTCCATATGCGTAAACCACATCTTTTTCTTTTATTAATTTCTGGACGAACCCTGTTGCGATGTTTTTGACTACATCTTCGCTGGTTCCGTGCACGTCAAAATAAAGAAGTGCCAGCACACCTCCGTCCGATATGGTGTTCTTTGTTACTTTTTCTACGTCTTCCATATAATCGAAAAAGAGATGGTGGGGAATCTTTAAATAATTATTCAGGCACATTTTACCCTATGGTCAGGTCAAAAAGAGAAATGTTTCTTAAAAGAGCAAAGAAAAAAACTGCAGAACTGCTTGCCAGCAGGGATGTTTTCCTTGGAAAGATGAGCAAGTCTGTAGACGACATAAACGATTCAATAAATGTCCTTACTGAAAAACTTGAAGACCTTTATGCAGTCTATTTTCCCGAACTTAAAATAAAAGACAGGGAAAAGTTTGTCCTGGTTGCGGTAAAATTTGACAAATCCTCCCCGGATGCAAAGTTCCTTAGCAAAATTGTGGGTTCAGCTCTTTCAAACGAAATTATAAACAAATCCAAATCAAGCATGGGTGCAGACCTTTCAGAAGAGGATATTGAAGCGGTCAGAACCCTTGCAGAAAGAATTGAATCTCTCTACAAACTGAAAGAGGAATATGAGAGTTATATTGAAAAACTAAGCGGAGAGATATGCCCCAATATTTCAGCAGTTGCCGGCTCCGCAGTTGCTTCCAAGCTTATAGCCCACGCCGGTTCTCTTGAAAAACTTGCAATGATGCCTGCGAGCACCATACAGGTAATCGGCGCGGAGAAAGCACTTTTCAAGCATCTCAGAAACAAAAAAATAAAACCCCCGAAGCACGGAATAATTTTTCAGCACACCAAAATTTCCACCTCGCCCAAAAGGGTCAGAGGAAAGATTGCACGTGCATTGGCAACCAAAATTGCCACAGCTGCAAAGGCGGATGCATTCACTAAGAATTTTATAGGCGAGAAACTCAAATCTGATTTTGAAAAGAGGTACAACGAGATTATGGAGAATTATAAAAAGGGTTCAAACAAATGAAATTAATTGCAGTGTCAGATATCCATAATGAAGAACTTGCTTTTGATAAACTTAAAAAAATATTAACAAAAGAAAAACCTGATTTTTTTCTAATATGCGGAGATATCACAGGAAGCAATGTTTCCTTTGCACAGGAAGTAACTGAGTTTTATCCGGATACCTTTTTTATACCTGGAAACAATGAAACGAAAGATGTTCTGTCCGGAATAAAGAACAATATTCACGGGAAAAGAACTGAAATTCCGGAAGGGCTGAATGTCGTTGGTTTCGGCTATTCAAATATCACTCCTTTTGGCACTCCGGGAGAACTAACAGAAAATGAAATAATGAACGGCCTTGAAAAATTAAATATAGACAGGAATACCATTCTTATGCTTCATGTCCCTCCAAAAGGGATAATGGACGAGGCCGGAGGGCACCATCCCGGAAGCACTTCAGTTCTTGAAATCGTAAATAAAAAAAAGCCTTTCCTTGTTTTGTTCGGCCATATTCATGAAAATAAAGGAGTAATATCTGAAGAAGAGACAACATTTGTGAAAATCCCCGCAGCAAAAAATTATCTGTATGCTTTGATTGGCATAAAAGAAAAAAAAGTAAAAGTTGAATTTAAAAAAATAGAATAATCTACTGGTATATCTTTGACATCATCTCTTCGCAGGATTCAAGGTCTTCCCCGGTAAGCCCTTCGCACGGATTGCTTCCCTGATTCTCATACTGGAAACCTTCTTCTCCGAATGTGTCTTCCATCTGTTTGGCTGCCTGGAATGCCTGTATCATCTGGTCGGTTATATCGCATATATTTCCTGTCGGTGTGAATACGCCGGAATCAAAAGCACCAGAATGACATTCAAACTGGACATCTTCCAGTTCAACATCAGCAGTTTCTATGCTTATTTCGCTCTTGTCTCCTTCTTCAGCTGATGATTCAATATACTGTTCAAGCTCTCCGTAGTTGAGTTTTATCCAGTCGCATTTTTCGCCTTCCGGACCGGTATAGCTTGAGTATCCTTCAGCGTCGCCCTTCATAAAGTATATCTTCTGGTCGTACCAGACAATCATTTCCATCGGCATCTGCCCTGCCATTGTTATGGTTGTATGGCTTTTTTGATTCTGGATTTGGGCGGTATAAGTATATGCTTCGCTTACTGCAGTACATTCCATTTTGGTGGCTGTCCCCAGAATCTCGCTCAAAAATTGTTTTTCTGTTGTTTGTTCCTGCTCCTGCGTTTGTGTCTGCTCCGTAGTGCCTGCCTGTTCCTGCACGGGCTGGGTTGTCTGCTGCCCCGCAGCCGGAACTTCCTCAGCGGGCTGGCTTATACATCCTGCAAAAAGAAGGAATACAGCCAGTAATATAGGTATATATTTCATGAAATCACAAGATTAAAACTACAGTAAATAATTAAAAGGTTAGTTGGAACTCATTTTTCTCTTTTTTGCTTACCATTTTTTGGCTTTAAGAACTGCCCTTGTAAGTATCTCTTTCATGCTTTTTTCAAAATTTTTGGGTATTTTCTTTTTTCCGGAACTGTTATAAAATGCCAAAAATGCTTTAGTTTTCTTATTATTTATTTTTTCCAGAACTTCAACCGCCGCATTCCTAACCTCTTCATTTTCATCGAATAGTTTGTAAATAACCATATCCTCTATCCTATCCCTTATCTTCTTTTCACTGCCATTATTTTTAAGGATTTTATATAATTCTCCGAGTGTAAGTACCTGTCCTTTTCTAACCCCTGTTATGAATGCGTCAATATCATAATCTATTTCATCTACAATTTCCCCAGTTATCTTTGTCTTGTCCTTGTTCTTTTTCATATTCTTCATCAATTTTTTGAATATTCCTTCAGCCTTCAGTTTTATGTCTTCATTTTCGCTTCCAAGCAGTGCTCCAAGCTCTTTTACATACGGCATCAATTTTGTTTCAAGTTCTTTATCATCGATGTCTGAATTTAGGAAATATATGAATGCTTCAGCTTCTTCATAGTCTATACCCCCGTCTTTTTTACTGAGCATCTCCTTCAGCTTTTTGTTTACATATCCCTCCATTTCTTCTCCTTTATATGTAAGACAAAAAACGAGAATATCAACTTTAATTTTTTTTGCTGCTTTGCCCAATAGTTTTTCAATTGCATCCTTCCTTTTGTCTAGTTTTTCAAGGTCATCCTCGATTATTTGGAAGAGACTCTTTACAATCTGGGTTGTCAGCCCGAATTCCTGCTCGAGATTTTTTTTGTTTTCATCATCCATACTGTCAATCATTTCTTTCTGGTCTGCTTCTGTTCCCAGGAATTTAACTATTTTTACCGCACCTTTGCTTGTTGGATTTTTTTTGGCTTCATTTACTACTTCTTTAAGGTGATCTCCAAGAGCATTTTTGACTGCACCGGAGAATTCCTGTAAATCCTCAATATAATCGGCTTCGCCGTCATTAATAATCAGCTTAAATATCGCTTTTATCTGTTCTCCGTAGATATCTGAGTATTTGGATTTTGCCATGCATTCAAGCAGTTCAAAGGCAACCCACCTTCCCCCCTTTGCACCCTGATTGAAGCACAAAGATAATTTTTTCAGTAATTTAGGGCCTCCATCACTCGTTTCAAATATCTCCGTTAATTTCTTTTTCAATATCTCTTTTTTGTCTGACTGGAGAAGAATAATGATTTTTGTTTCATCAAGATATTCAACTGCCTTGTCTGAGCTTAATATTTTATTTAATGCGGTCTTCAACACCGCATCCAGTTCCTTGGTTTTATTGGCCTTTAAAACTGCATAAATCATTTTATCATTTAAGAATCCCATCAGTTCATCTGTTTTTTTATTTTTAAGAATAGTTTTGAGCGTCTGTATTGTTTTTTTTCTGATTTTTTTATTTTTAGAACCCAGCAGTTCTCCCATATGTTTGCCCTTTAAGTATCCTGAGAGTTTCAGGCAGTCCTGTGTTTTTACCTTTTTTCCGTAATAGACCTTTACAAATGCGGAAGCCATTTCATCCTGCAGATATTTCTGCTCAAGAAGCTTATTTTTAACTGCCTTTCTTACCTTTTCATTTTCATGACCTATTAAGGTTATAAGGTATTCAATTGTTTCACCGCCAAATTTCCCGTTTTTAACAGCTTCAACTGCCTTGTCTGTTTCTCCTTTATCAAGGTGATTCTTTATTTTATTCATAGTTTCAATCTGCTTATTATTTTCTTCAACCAGCGGATTTTTTTTAATGAACTCACTTATTCTTTTTCCACTGCCATTTAGGCCAGGAGAATCAATTTTAGGCTGAACTCCATTACACCCACTTAAAGCTATTACTGTGGACACCAGTGGAACTAACAGTAATTTTGTAATTCTTCTTTTTGGTGGAGTTGACACTCGTTTGGTGATCTTTCTCCCCCTCTGTGTTCGCATATGTAAATATGTGTGCTAAACCCTTTAAAAACATATCGTTTACAGGCGGGGGAGGTTTCCCCCTCCTGTTATTACCAACCCCCCTCTTATTTTGAAGCTTAAATTCCAAAAATCTTTAATCTTAACCTCTTATCTATTAGACTATGGAAGCTTCGTTGTACAATAAACTGAAGGAGAAACAAGTCCAGTGTTATGCTTGTTCCCACAGGTGCAAGATAAAAGAAGATTCCAGCGGAGTTTGCGGGGTAAGAAAAAACATAGGTGGAAAACTGGATCTTCTCGTATACGGGAAGCCTTGTGCAGTATGGGTTGACCCGATAGAAAAAAAGCCCCTGAACCATTTTCTTCCCGGAACGCGAAGTTATTCAATTGGAACCTACGGATGCAATTTCTCATGCGATTTCTGCCAAAACTGGGAAATTTCCCAGGCTCCAAAGGAATTCCGGGATAATTTTGAGAATATGGTAAAACAGTGTCCAGACCTCCCCCCTGAAGAGGCCGTAAAACAGGCCAAAGAAACAAACTGTTCTTCAATTGCCTACACCTATACCGAACCAACAATATTCAGCGAATATGCCCATGACATAGGAATACTTGCAAAAAAAGAAGGGATGAAAAATATATTCGTTACAAACGGCTATGAAACAAAGGAATGCTGGGATTATCTTGCTGAATTTCTTGATGCTGTAAATATTGACCTAAAAGGAACTGATGATTTTTACAAACGAATCTGCCATGTAGAAGGCTGGCAGCCGGTTTTGGATTCAATTAAATATGCAAAGGAAAAGGGCATATGGACAGAGGTGACAACACTCATCGTCCCGGGAGAGAATGACAATCCAGAATTTTACAAGTATGTTGCTGATTACCTCCATTCCATAGACCCGGAAATGCCCTGGCATATTACTGCGTTTTATCCACATTATAAAATGAAAGATAAAAAATCTACCCCTCTTGAATCTCTTATTGAAGCAAGGAAGATTGGAAAAAAAGCCGGGTTAAAGCACATTTATATTGGAAATATCCTGGGAGAAGAATCCGATACTGTCTGCCCGGAATGCGGAAAAACAGTAATCAAAAGAAGCGGCTTTGCATTAACAGAAAAAAACATATCTGATGGGAAATGCAATTTCTGTGGAAGAAAAATAAATGGTGTTTGGAAATGACAGAAAGAAATCCATCAGCTGCGGGGACATTTTACCCTGCTGAAAAAAACAAACTCAGGGAAATGGTGGACGAGTTTTTGAAAAATGCGGAAGATTTTGAAATTGAAGGCGAACTCAAGGCCCTTATTGTTCCGCATGCAGGATATATTTATTCAGGTCCTGTTGCATCTGTGGCATACAAACTTCTTAAAAAAAAGAAAAGCAATGCAAAAAATATCTTTCTTCTGGGTCCTTCTCACTTTGATACCTTTTACGGAATAGCTCAGTCCCCGCATGAAAAATGGCTGACCCCCCTGGGAAATATCCGTGCTGAACAGCTCCCGGAAACGGACATTATCAAAAATAATGAATCTCCGCACATAAGAGAACATTCGCTTGAAGTCCAGCTGCCTTTTCTTCAGACAGTTCTCAAGCCTTCATTTCATATTTATGCCCTTCTTACCGGAAGAATTATGGTCGGCCCTTTTGCCAGACAGTTAAATGAACATCTCGATGAAGAAAGTATCTTGATAGTCAGTTCTGATTTAAGCCATTATCACCCCTACGAACAGGCAGTTCGGATTGATTCTGCAGCAAACAAAGCTATTCCGGCACTCAATTCAAGAGAGATTGAACTTTCTGTTGAAGCATGCGGAAAAGACGCAATACTCACCGCAGTGAGTCTGGCAAAACTTAACCGGTGGAAATGCACTCTTTTGGACTACAAGAATTCCGGTGATACTGCGGGCCCGAAAACGCAAGTTGTTGGTTATGGTGCTTATGCATTCTACAGGTGAATTTATGGAAAAACTTGACGAAAAAGAAAAAAAATACCTTCTTGAACTTGCAAGAAGGTCGATTGAATATTATATGCTGAATAAAGACGTTTTGATAATAGAGCCGAAGGAAGTCCCTTCAAAAAAACTCATTGAAAATGCATCCTCATTTGTGACCCTTTATATCGGGGACAGACTTAGAGGATGCATAGGCCATCTTGAACCGAAAAGAGCGCTTGTTTTTGATGTCATTGAAAGTGCTGCTGCGGCAGCCTTCAACGACCCGCGCTTTAAACCATTGGTGTATAATGAACTTGAGAAACTGAGAATAGTTATCTCTGTTCTTGAGCCTCCGGTTAAGGTAGAATTTGAAGCGCCGGAAGAAATCCTTGAAAAACTCGTTCCCGGAAAAACAGGATTAATTCTTAAAAAAGAATGGCACAGGGCAACATATCTTCCAGGTGTATGGGAAGAGCTCCCAAAGAAAGACCTCTTCCTTTCAGAATTGTGCAAGAAAGCCGGACTTCCTGGGGATGAATGGAAAAAACCCGGAATGGAATACTGGACATATGAAGTTCAGGAATTCTCTGAGTAGTTATCTGGGAATTCCTTTTTCCCTGAATATAATTCCTTCAATTATTCCGTATGAGTAATTCGCACATCCAAATGAAGTAAAATAATCCTCGTTTTCATGATAGTGCTTTGCATCTTCCAGGTAATTGAGGGCATACTCCAGAATCGCAGGATATTTTGAATCCAGCCCGTATCCTCTGAATTTTTCTATAATCTTTTCAAGTTTTTTAATATCCTTTTCAGACCTTTCCGATTCCTTCATTAAATCACTTAATTAAATCTTATCTTTCCCTTCTTATTATTTTGTTGATAATCACTACTGAAAGATAATCCATATCCAGTTCTACTTTTTCTCTCTGGGAACTTTT